>CALDMI010000160.1 GCA_937914815.1 uncultured Clostridia bacterium | reverse complement strand
GTTGACAAGCGGCATATTTATGTCAAGGAGGACAATCGATATTGCCGAGCCGTACTTTTCGAGCGTCGAAATGCACTCCTCCCCGCCGGAGGCGGATATTATGTTGAACGACGGGCGGAGCATGTCCCCGAGGAGCTCACGGTTTATCTCCGCGTCATCGGTTATAAGCACCGTCGGACGCTCTGTCTTCCGTATATCCCCGGCGCCGTCACTCTCGGTCACCGCCATATTCTTTCTGTTTTTCGCGCGGTACATCAGCGCGTCCGCCCGGCTGACGGCGTCCTCCGCCGGCTCGTCATGGCAGACAACCCCGCCGATACTCACCGTGGCGCGGATGTTCTCATGCCCCGGCACGCTCAAAAGGCTGACCTCACGGCATATGCGCCGGAGCTCCCGCGCGAATATGTTCTCGGGTATACCCGGCATTATCAGAAGAAACTCGTCTCCGCCGTAGCGGATAAGGCTGTCGGTCTTTCTTATCCCGGATAGGAGCGCCGCCCCGACAGCCGAGAGCACCGCGTCCCCGGTGTCGTGACCGTACACATCATTATACACCTTGAAGTCGTCGATGTCTATCATGGCGACCCCGGCGGTGAGCGGGAAGCGGCGGAACCGCTCCTCGTAATATCTTCTGTTATAAGCCCCGGTCATTATGTCCCTGTACACTTCGTCACGGCGATCTGTCAGGCGGGTTATAATCTCCCCCCGGTCGGTGACCCCGTCAATATCCCCGTCAATCCGGTTTATTATCTCAAGCACGGCACCCTCGCCGTCAATCTCTATGTACTGTGCCGTGACCTGATATATCCCATCGCCCGAAAACTCGAGCTTCGTATGTTTTCCGTGGTCGGCGTATGCGCGGCAGCAGACGCAATCGGTGCACTCCCGGTGCTCCCGCCAGAAGTCACCGCCGCCGTCACGTCTCCCTGCCCCGGTCTTTATCTCCCCGCTGCAAAGCTCCCTGACGGTCTCGCGGTCAATTATCCGCACATCGGTAAAAAGCTGTCGCAGGCGCTCTGTATATGCGGACAGCTCACCTGCCGTAACCGATAATATATCCATCTTTATTCCCCCGAAAAGATGTTTTTATATGCGCCGTGGCACTCCGCCCGGGCGGCGCACTTCTCTCATAACTTCGTATTATACAACATCCCCCGGCTTTCTTCAAGCCGGGGGACACAAAATTTTCAGGTAATTTACAAACAGCGTCGCAAAATCCGGAAAGCGGGATTACTCCCCGCCCTCGCTCTGCCGTCTTTTCGCCTCGGGGGAGAAGTTGTTGTTCACAAACTCCGTATAGCTCGAATATTTCATCGGGCGGGCGAAGTAGAAGCCCTGTATGACATCGCACCCGAGGGCGCGGAGCCCGTCGAACTCCTCCTTTGTCTCGACCCCCTCCTGCGTCACCTTTATGCCGAGCTCGCGACCGAGGCTTATGACGCTCCTCAGTATCGTCATATCACGCTCGTGCGACACGCCGCTCTCAAGGAAGGATTTATCGAGCTTTATCTCGTCCATATTCAGCATTTTCAGCGAGGTGTAAGAGGAATATCCGGTGCCGAAGTCGTCTATTGAGCAGAGAAAGCCTGCCGCATGCAGTTCTCTTACCATTTCGGCAAGACGGTCGTTGTTCTCATATGCGAAGCTCTCGGTGAACTCTATTGTCACAAAGCCGTCCTTTATGTCAAATTTAGACTTTATGCGGGTATAGTACTCAACAAAATCCGGCTCCGACGCCGTGACGCGCGAAACATTCACCGATATCGGGAAGACAGTCTCCCGCCGGGAGAGCCGCTCCGCAATGTTTTCACATGCGCGGTAGAACACAAACCGGTCCATTTTGCTTATAAACCCGGTGTCCTCAAAGACCGGGATAAACTCGCCCGGGGTTCTGTAATTCCCGAGCTTCGGGTCAAACCAGCGGACAAGTATCTCACTGCCGTCTATCGTGTCGGCGTGGAGATTGTACTTCGGCTGATAGAAGAGGTGGAACTCGCAATTTTTCAGTGCGGACTCCATTCTTCCCTCTATCTCCGCGCGGCGTATGACATTCTGCCGCATGAGGTCATCATAGAAGTTAAAGACGACCGAGCCGGTCTTTGTAAGGTAGGAGTCGCGCACCATTGTGACCTTGTCAAGAAGAGACTGGAAGCTGTGGCGCTCGTCCTTCGGAATGAAGTAGATATTGAACGAGAGGTTCACGGAGTAGCTCTCCTCCGGGAAGCCCGCGAATTTCTCCGCGTCCGAATATACCGCGCGGAGCCTGTCGGTAAGGAGCTTTCTGTCCGGGGCGTGGAGGAAGAGATAGAACTCTCTCCGGTGTCATAACCGTAGGTCTCCGCAGTTTTCAGCGACCCGCGAAGACAGCCGCGCATGTAGATAAGCATACCGTTTGTCAGCTCCTCGCCGTACCGGTCAAGGATAAAGTCAAAGTTTGATATGCGGACGAGCACCAGCGCAAACGGCGCCGCGCGGTGGGATTTCAGGAGGGCGTCCGCGTCCCTTGTAAATCTTACGAGCGTCGGGCAGTTCAGCACCTCGTTATCGAGGGCGGCGTCTGCCATTTTTCTCCTCTGGTCAAGGAGTTTTGCGATAAAGAGAACCGACAGCACCGCGACGACAAGGGCAAAGACAAGCAGCGTCCCCCATATCGTCCCGAGGAGCTCATACCCCTCGCCGTAGACATCGCTCATGCGGAAGAGCGAGACCGTGCAGAGCCCGGAGAAGCCCTCCGAGAAGGTCCTGACCGATAGAACGTGCTCGTCCGTCCCTATTCTGACGATGTAGGAGCCGCTCCCGCCCGTGCTTATAAGAGAGTTTACCTCGCGGTAGGTCTCGGGAGAGGTGAGAATGGTATTCAGTATACCCTCGCCTATCGGCTCGGTCCCTATGCGGTAGTCCTCCGAATTTACTATTCTGTCGATTATGCGCCCGTCGTCGCGGCAGAGGAGGGTGAACTCCGAGAGCCCGACGCAGTCGCTTATCTGCTCCCCCTCTCCGAACGCGCCGGAGAAAGAGAGTATCTGCCTGTCGTAGAGGCAGATTATCCTGTCGGCGTACCCGTCCCGCACAGGGGAGGAGATACCGACGGTCATAAGTACGTTTTCATACTGGAAAAGGCGGGAGACCGCGTCTCCCTCCGCAGTCGCGAGCGCGGTCAGCTCTTCATAAGATGTCATCGGCTCGCCGGAGGAGGACCGGACCGCGCCGTCCTTTATGTAGCAGATGTCCTTGAAATACGAGTCCGCGACGTAGAGGGCAAGGCGCTCGTCCATCAGCTGCTCCTCCGTGCTCTCCTTTGTCGAGACGCCGGAGAGGCTGCCGGCTATCTCCGAGACGCGGACGCGGTAGCCGTTCATTTTCGCGGAGAGGAACATCTCCTGCTCCCGCGAGTAGAACTCGGCGCGCTCGGTCGCCGAATCGTCAACTCCCGAGGAAAACTGAACCCCGAGCGTGATTATATTCACGATAAAGAAGAGGCTTATTATAAGCACCGTGGCGAGGGCAACATCCCTGCCGTGCCGTTTCAGAAATTTTATCATTTTCCGAGCCTTTCTACCTCCTCTTCTATCCGCCGGGCGATCTCAGCCTGCCGCTCGGCTTCCTTTTTTTCATTATCCTCCTCGGAGAGGGCGCGCACCGCATCCGGTATCACGAATCCGCCGACCGAGATAAGAAACAGCACCCCGATAGCCGCGAGCCCGAGCCATGTCGAAAACAGGCGCGAGAAAAAGCTCACTACCGGGAGATTTTTTATGTACACCGCCCGTATATCCGAGAGCGGCACGGCGAGGGCGTCCTCCGTCGCGAGGGGGCTGTCGCCCTTTGTACGGTAGCCGTCAGGCTCTACGGCAACTATCCTGTGCGTTATCAGCGCGCCGTACACCTCCGATTTCGGGTCCCGGCAGACGTAGGATATTACATCTCCGACCTTGGGAGGATTCTCCGGGTCGGGGCGTCTTACGAGTATCGCAGAGCGCGCCGCGATCGTCGGCTCCATGCTCCCGGTCTGCACCCACATTGTGGAGTAGCCGAAAACAAACGCCGTCGCACCTTTAGAACGGCAGACCGATGAATAAACCGCGAGGATAACGCCGATAACGAGCGCCGCCACAATGAGTATAAGCAGTACTCTTTTCAGCACAGCCGCAGCGCGGTGCGGTGCGCTTATCTTCTTTTCGCTTCCGGTGCGGGTCATTTCCCGTCACCCTCCGCGTCGGTCTTTTCCTTTTCGTATTCGTTGATGTCGCGGATAAACCCGCTCGAGTCGTCAAGACCGTACATTGCCGGGTCGTCGTAATTATCGGTCACCTGATACCCTACCGACATCATGCCGACTCTCTCGCCGCCGCTCCCCGCCCCTGCGGGCTCGCCGATATGCTCCGCCGCATCCGGCGATATGTGTGCCGGGCGGATAAAGTCTGCCACCGCGGCATCGCGCTCTGCGGCGCCGATTTCCGTATCGCCGACGGGTATTTCCTCGGCATAGCCGGAGTCTCCGGCGGTGTCGTCACCGCCCGCGGCAATATCCGCGCCCATTTCGGAAGTTATAAGCTCTCCGGCGGGTGTCGCGCCGTCCTCTGTCATATCGTCGGTATCTGCGCCCTCACCGTCAGCCGAGCCGGACTTTCTCACGAGCCCCGCCGCGATAAGCTCATCGAGCGTCATGAACGGATAATCCTCCGGCGTGAGAGCCGTAAAGACTGCGCCCGGGACTACCCCGCGCTCCGAGCAGACCGCCGATATAAGCGCGCCGGCATATTTCAGCGCACGCGCACTTCTTACGCGGAGGAGGGACGGAGTGTCGGCAAATCTTATGACATCCGACACGTCGCGCAGATGATATTTTGCCTCCTGCGCCGAGGGGTCAAGCGGCAGGTAGAGATAGACTGTCCGCCCGCGTATTGCTACGCGCGCTATGAGCTGACGCCCGCGACGGAAGGTCGCAAACGAGCGGCTCACGCGCATTTTGACTTTTTTATATCCGAGCAGGATATTTGCAACAGATGTAAAGTATTCTTTACCCTCGTCATCAAGCGTATGAAGCCTTGCGAGGAAGGATTTGTAATAGCGTATACCGCCGACTGAGAA
>CALDMI010000159.1 GCA_937914815.1 uncultured Clostridia bacterium | reverse complement strand
GACGGAGAGCTGACCGGAAAATTCCCGGAGCTTGACGAAACGGTGGCAGAGGCGCGGGACGGCGGCGTCCACCGCGAGATTATGAAAGAAATATCCGGCAGGGAGTATCACTTCCTTGTGAGCCCGGTAATGAGCGACGGGCGCGTCTGCGGCACGGCTATAATCATAATGGATATAACCGAGCGCGAGACGGCGGAGAAAATGCGCCGCGAGTTCACGGCAAATGTGTCGCATGAGCTGAAAACCCCGCTCCAGAGCATATCCGGATATGCGGAGCTCCTCTCCTCCGGCATGGTGCGCGAGGAGGACAGAGGAGAGTTCTATTCCCGTATATATTCCGAAGCGCGCAGAATGATAACCCTTGTCGGCGATATTATCCGCCTCTCCCGCCTTGATGAGGGCGCAGGGGACATGAAGCGCGAGGACGCCGACCTCTCCGCCATAGCCTCCGCCGCAGTGGAGGAGCTGCGCGATGTGGCGAAGAGCGCGGGGATAACCATAGAATACGACGGCGAGTCTGCCGTTCTGAAAAATGCAATACCCGGGCTCCTGTCGCTGACGGTCTATAACCTCTGCGACAACGCGATAAAATATAATAAAGACGGCGGCAAGGTTACGGTAGAGGTTAAAAAGACCGACTGCGGCGTCCGTCTTACCGTCTCGGATACCGGTATAGGAATACCGGAGGACTCGCTTGAGCGTGTGTTTGAGAGATTTTATCGCGTGGATAAGAGCCGCTCAAAGGAGGTCGGGGGCACAGGTCTCGGTCTCTCGATAGTAAAGCATGCCGCGCTCCTCCATAATGCGAAGCCGGAGATACAGAGCACGGTAGGGCAGGGGACGACTATAAGTATCCTCTATCCCGGGGATTGCTCCGCCGCGGAGTAGTATAGCGGCGCCACGATAAAACACAGGTTGTAATTCCCGGCGCGGCATCTCCCCCACAAAATTCGCCGCGCCGGTACAACATTTTTTGACGAAAAAAGCGTGAAAACACCGTAATATGCGGAGTTTTCACGCCATATTCTTTGTTTTTTCACATCGGCGCGTCAGTCCTTGTCCGTCGCGCCTTTTCTTTTTCCGCGGTTGCATTTTCTCTTTTCCCGGTTCGGTATGCTCCTTAT
>CALDMI010000158.1 GCA_937914815.1 uncultured Clostridia bacterium | reverse complement strand
GAGGATTCAGCCTCAACACTCTGGAAATACGCTTCACAAATGACGAAAGTCTGAAATTCAAGGACTACCCGTATGAGTACTTTTCGGAGATTGCCGGCTCGGTATTTGAAGAAGATTACTACCGCAAGGACAAAAAGAATGAGATAAAAGAGAAAATCAAGGAATACGAAAACGACCCCGACAATGAAGAGCTTCTGAAAGAAATCACGGGTTATCATTTTGAGGGATATCTGTATCTGAAAACCGCCACGCGAAAGGAGCTTATCGATGCCGTAAAGATTCTCGAAATGCGCGAAGATATTCTCTGCGTGATTCCGCTCGAATTTTACTATCCACAAGCTTAAACACAGCGCACATTCCGGGACAAGCGCGCCCGCCGTTTCGTTATTATAAGTGAACCGGGAAAACCGGAAATTAAAGACAAAGGAGAAAAATCAAAATGAAAAAGCGACTGCTACCCCTTATTTCAATCTTTCTCGTAATCATTCTGATGCTGAATTTTTCAGCATGCGCAAGGAGAATTACGCACGAAGAACTGTCAAACTACATAGAAGAGGTTACGGTTGGTGAGAGCAACAAAGAAACGAAAAAACTTTGGAGCAAATACTACAGACTTGAGGATCGTTGCGGAGAGTCCAGTTACAAAAACTATATCTACACAGTTTTAGATGTAACTCTCACGAACGACGAAAGCCTGAAATTCAAAGAATATCCCGAGGATTACTTTTCCGATATTCTCCCCGGATCGGTATTCAAAAAATCAACAAACTACCAGACGACATCCGAGGCAAAGCAGCTTGCCGAGCAGCTGAAAACCGACCCGGACAACAAGAAAATCAAAGAAAAATTACTGTCATATCATTATAGCGGTGATTTATACTTAAGTACCGATACCAAAAAAGCCGCGATAGATGCAGTCGAGCTTATTGAAACGAGAGATGACATTCTGGAGGTCACTATTTTCATTTCTCACGACTACAGCTATTGGAACACGACCGCCGCAAGTATTGAAAGTCGATGCTTTGAAAGTATAAATTACAGTGCACTCGACTCATATACACATCAGAAAAAGATTGCGTCGCGGCGGGATATGTGATAGAATTAAAGAAAGCGCGGAGGCGCGCGAAAGACTGCGGGGAGGATTTTATGACAGGCAAAAATGAACAGGCGGAAGACGCCCTCCTCCGCAGGATCAGGGGAGGCGACGGCGCGGCGGTCGGTGAGCTGTATCTCCTATTCAACACGGCGCTCCGCCACACGGGGCTGAAATACCTGCATGACAGGCAGAGTGCCGACGCATATGTACAGGATTTCTGGGCTGATATTGAGAAAATCGCCGCGGGCTACCGCTTCTCAAAAAATGCGCGCTCCTATCTCATTAAAGTTGCAACGCGGCGGGCGATAGACGAATACCGCCGGAGCACGGCGCGGGAGGCACACATTACATATGTCGACTATTC
>CALDMI010000157.1 GCA_937914815.1 uncultured Clostridia bacterium | reverse complement strand
AGGTTCTCATAGGCGCAGACAGTTCGTCTCATGCAAAGCAGGGGCAGAACCCCTACGCCGGAAACCTTGCGATAAAGACGAGCGATTATCTCGTTCGTGGTAATGGCGCAGACGGTCTCTATATAAGCGGCGTTACGATTGATGCAGCCGAAGGCGTCAATTTCAGAGCACTGACAAAGAGAACCGATGCAAACGGTGTACTCACGTTTGCCGTCCGCGACAGTGATATAACCGTTAAAAAATCGTTCATTTCTTTCTCTGCTGACACGAATCAGACGAGCAAGGTTGACGCAACGATAGAGAATAGCACAATCGTTGTAGGTGGCAGACTTATAGATAACCCGCCGGCAGCAGCCGTTGCGAGCGCGAATATCGCCGCAAACGTAACAGCGACAAACAGCACACTCTATGCAAATGACGCGAGCGTTCCCGAAAAGGTAACCGGTAAGGTCACCGTCACAGGCGGCAAGACCTATGTCAATACCGCTGACGGAATAGTTCTTGACACCGGAAAGGCGCTCCGCCCGACCGTCGTAACCAAGAACGGCATGACGTTTACAAAGGCAGTAGCAGGTGAGAACGAGGTTATAGGCATAAAGTTCAACCTTACTCTCTACTCGAACTTTAACCTTAACCTCTATGTACTCGCAGAGTACGGGATTGAGGGCGAGGTGGTTGAAATCGGTGGCTTCACATATACAAAGCTTGAGTATGTGTTTGCCGCAAACGAGATTGCCAAGGCGCAGAGCATAACGCTCGGCAACTATGACGCAATATCCGTCTCGGTTCTCGATTATGCAAAGGCGCTCTTCGCTCTTGACGACAGCGCGCTTATGACTAACGAGAAGACCCTTATGGCAGACGCGCTTGTATATGCAAACGCTGCTGCAAAGCTCATAGACAAGGCAGAGAACGCCGATATAACCGCTCTCCTTACCGCGAATGAGTCCTATAAGTCGGCTCTCCTGACCTTCGACGGCGTGGCAAAGGATATGACCTCCGTCTCCGACGGATTTGACTCCGCATCCCTTGACCTCACCTCACAGCCGAAGTTTATCTTCACGATAAAGAGCGGTGTCAGCGTAAGCGTAAGCTACACGAACTTCTGGGGTGCGAGAGTAACAAAGACCGAGGCTGACGCCGACGAGGACGGCAAGATAGTTATAGACGATATGCGTATCTTCGACTTTGCAAATGAGTTCACCCTTACCGTAGGCGAGAAGAGCACAACCTACTCTCTTGCAGACTACGCGGCGGGAACCGATGTAAAGGATCTCTGCGACGCCCTCTATACCTACATAGAGACCGCAAAGGCGTTCAAGAACGCACACCCCACCCCCGAGATGTAATTAAAGCATACAGGGAATAATTCAGCTACCGAGGGAGACCGCCATACGACAATCGGGTCGCAGGGCATGTGGCGGTCCCCCGCATAAGCTCCACACCGTGGGGCGTGTATAAAAAATCGGGCAGGGAACAGAGGAAATGCCGCACTTAATACGCGAAAAAATCCGCCGTCCCTACCCGAAAGAAAAACAACGAAAAAGGAGCCGCGGCAACTTCCGCGCTCCGCAATAAAAATATAAACTCGTGAGAAGCATTGATTGATTGGACGAAGAGCCGGGATTTTCCCGGCTCTTTTGTCATATGTATTTCTAACTTTTCCTGAATTTCTTCCTGTAATCGCTCGGGGTGAGCCCGGTCTGCTTCCGAAAGAGCTTTGAAAAATAGCTCTGGTCCTCAATCCCGCAGAGCGCGGCAATCTCGCTGACCGGCGTGTCTTCGTCACGCAGCATGCGACAGGCGACGTCGATGCGGTGCTCATTCAGATAGGCGAGCGGTGGCTTTCCGACAAACGAGCTGAACAGGCGGCAGAGGTGCTTTGCCGTAATCCCACACTCCCGCGCAATATCCCCGGCGGTTACGTGCTCCGCATAATGCCCCTGTATATACCGCATGGCTTGCCGTATGCGTCCCATCGAGATGTTTTCCTCGCTCACCTGTATGAGCACGCTCGGCACCTCGGACATGAGCGCCACCGCCTCGAGCATAAGACCCGAGACGCGCAGACGCATGGTCTCCGTCCTCGTCCGCTTCATTACGATACATAGCATGGAAACGACGCTGCAGAGCTCCGGGTATTTCCCGGCGTCGTATCTCACCTGCGTGTTTCCCTCGCGGGAGAAGAAGTCAACCACCGCGGGGTACATCACATTCTTTGTGAGCAGCTCCTGTGAAAAGACGATACAGTCATACTCGCACCCCTCGTTCGGCGTCCCGCCGTGGAGCGACATGCTCGGGATAAAGGCGACGTCCCCTGCGGACAGCAGGTTCAGCCGCTCGTCCACCATGAGGGGGAACTTTCCCTTTCTCACATACACAAGCTCACATTCGGGGTGCCAGTGAAACCGCATTATAAAGTCGCGGCTCCGCTCATCGACCCGGAAGAACTCAATAGGAAATTCCGGGTCGCCGTGCTTCTTTTTTTCGAGGTCCTGAAGTCTGCGCATGTATTACCT
>CALDMI010000156.1 GCA_937914815.1 uncultured Clostridia bacterium | reverse complement strand
CATACTCGGGCTTCTCACAATAGAGGGGGTGAACGACCCCGCTGGCATGCTCCTATATTCTCTTCAGGGCATGCAGAATGTAGTTTATATGCCGACCATAGTTACTTATATTTTCTACGGAATAGGCGCGCTTACGCTCTTTACCTTCGGACCTGTAAATGTCGGCACCGCGTATATACTGCGCAATATAGCAAAGGGCGACCCGGTATTTGTATGGTCGGACTTCTGGTACGCTGTAAAACGGAATATAAAGCAGGCGCTCCCGTTCGGAATGATAGACGCCGGAATATGTGCGCTTCTCGCTTTCAATCTTTACAGCATGATAACGAACACTGGAACATTCCTTACTTCAATGCTTTTCTGGTGCACGGTTGTTCTGTCGGTTCTTTACTTCTTCATGCGTTACTACATGTATGTACAGATGGTAACATTCAAGCTCTCAGTATTCAAAATGGTGAAGAACTCGCTTATATTTGCGCTCCTCGGTCTCAAACGAAATCTTCTTGCATTTCTCGGTATAATCATAATGCTTGTATTTGAGATATTCTTTCTTTTCGGAGCCGGCGGTATTCTTATCCCTTTTGCCCTTGCCGCGCCGCTTGCGGTGCTGTTCTCGGTAGCCGCATATATGAAAGTGTATGCCGCATATTTCAAAATCAAGGAAACGATGATAGATCCGTATTATCCGGATGAGCAAAGCGGAGGCGGAGAAAATGAAGGTGAGCCGGTAATGCGCGACGATGTTACGGAGCAGCGGCGGCTCGACGAAATCAAGCGAAAAAACGGTATACAGGACAACTGAAAAAATTTTCGGGAGTGCGCTTTATCGCACTCCCATCTTTTGTTAAAATCAATTTCCGCAAAAATCCTGTAATCTCCCGAATGTGTAGCCCATGCTCTGCCACTCTGTTATAAGGTCATCGAGTATCGCGGCGTTCGTCGCCGATGTCGGGTGCAGGAGGATTATCTCGCCGTTATGAGTGTTATCAAGGATTTTCTTTTTGGCTTTTGCGAGGTCAGGTTGCTTCGAGTTATCCCAGTCGGCGTAGGCAAAACTCCAGAAAACCGTGGTATATCCCATTTCCTTTGCCGTGCAGAGAGTTTCCTCGGAAAATCTCCCCTCCGGGAACCTGAAAAAGCGCGAGAGCGTCAACCCGGTTTTCTCGGTATATATCTTTTCAAGGTCTGTCAGGTTTCTATTCATCTCTTCTGCCGTAAGTTTTGTCATGTCTTTGTGATTTTTAGTGTGATTTCCTACCGTGTGCCCCTCATTTGTCATGCGCAAAACGACATCGGTATTTTTGAGCACGATATTATCGAGTATAAAGAAAGTCGCCGGAACATCATGTTTTTTCAGGACATCGAGAATACGGGAGACATTTCCGTTTTCATAGCCTGCATCAAATGTCAGATAAATAACTTTTCGTTCTGATGTGTCACTGAGCGTCGGGTCTATATAGTAAGCGTTATAATCTGATATATATTCTTCATCCTTCGGGAGCACCGGGCGGTTATGCCCGTTTTTCTTTATATACCACCCCTGCGACTCCGCCGATGAAATAATCGGGGATATCGTGAGGCATAAAGAAAGCGCAAGCGCCGAAATTATTTTACCTGTTATTTTCATGAGTACCTTCTTTTCAAAAATCTTTGTTCACTGTATATTCTAACCGCAGACGCTCAAAAAAAACTTATGAAAATTAAGGCAAATCTCGTCATGCTTTTTCAAAAAAATTTCAAAAAAATATCCGGGCGGGTGCATTAGCATCCGCCCGGTCAAGCCACGGCACAAATTACTTGTACTTGCGCTTTCTGGCTGCCTCAGACTTCTTCTTGCGCTTAACGCTCGGCTTCTCGTAGCACTCTCTCTTACGGAGTTCTGCGAGCACACCGGACTTTACGCACTGTCTCTTGAAACGGCGAAGCGCGCTGTCGAGAGTCTCATTCTCTTTTACTCTGATTTCTGCCATCTGTATATCCCCTCCCTTCGCTGTGCAAAAGACTTGCTTAAAACAATGGTATTATATACTTTTCTCGTGAAATTGTCAAGAGTTTCACGGAAAAATATCCGAAATAAAATGAAAATTAATCGTTCGCTTTACGCTCTGCGTGTGTCAGCGCCGCCGTCATGGTGTTTTTCATGAGCATCGCTATCGTCATAGGACCTACGCCGCCGGGAACCGGAGTTATATATGAAGTAACCGCGGAAACCTGTGAAAAGTCCACATCACCGCACAGTCTGCCGTCTCCGTCACGGTTCATTCCGACATCAATAACTACCGCACCCGGTTTTACCATATCCGCGGTTATATAGCGCGCCTTACCTATTGCTACGACAAGTATGTCGGCGGCGCGACATTCCGCCGCAAGATCACGGGTTTTCGAATGACAGACGGTGACCGTCCCGTTTGCTTCAAGAAGCAGCATCGCCATAGGCTTACCGACTATATTGCTTCTTCCCACAACAACACATTTTTTACCTGCCGGTTCTATTCCATACTCGCGGATGAGCGCCATAACACCGGCAGGCGTGCAAGGCAATACCGAATATTTACCGAGCACAATATTACCGACATTCTCCGGGTGAAAGGCGTCTACATCCTTATCCGGGGATATTGAGCGCAAAACGCGGCTCTCATCTATCCCGACGGGTAGCGGCAGTTGCACAAGGATGCCGTCAATGAGACTGTCGTGGTTAAGCCCGTCTATAACGGCGATCAGCTCCGCCTCTGTAACCGTCTGTGGAAGGAGTATCTCGCGAGAGAGATATCCGATTTCTGCGCATGCCTTCTTTTTGTTTCTGACATATACCTGAGATGCGGGGTTATCTCCGACGAGAACCACCGCGAGACCGGGCGCCCTGCCGTATTTTGCGGAAAATGACGCACATTCAAGCCGGAGCTCTTCCCGCACCTTCGCCGACAGCGCCTTTCCGTCCATTATTACTGCCATAACATATACCCCGAAATCTGATATTATTTTGAAGTTCTCTTGTATTTGTCTATGTATGTATGTATCTTCTTGGACTGGTCGAGGAGATGGCTTATCGTCTGGTCGTGGTTGAGAGTATCTATTATGTAAGCAACATACTTACACATATTGACCTCGTGATACCACTCTCTTTTGAGCAGCTCCGGCGTGCGATATATAAGATTGGTGGTGAATATCTTTGTGAACACGCCGTCTGCGTATGCGTTATCCATTGCCTCGAGTCCGTTACAGAAGAGCCCGAATGTCGCGAATACAAATATCTTGCGCGCGCCCTTTTCTTTCAGCTGTTTTGCAACATCTATGACCGAATCGCCGGAGGAAATCATATCATCAACAATGATGACATCCTTATCCTTTACATCTCTTCCGAGATACTCATGCGCCACTATCGGGTTCTTGCCACCGACTATCTTTGAGTAGTCACGGCGCTTATAGAACATTCCGAGGTCTATTCCCATGACCGACGAATAATACATACACTTTGACATTCCGCCTTCATCGGGCGAGATTATCATGAGTTTCTCCGGGTCAATCTCGATATCAGAAGAGGCGGAGTCATGAAGAAGCGCCTTTATCATCTGGTACGAAGAGCGCACATTCTCAAATCCGCTGAGCGGCACGGCATTCTGGACTCTCGGGTCATGCGCATCAAAGGTGATGAGGTTTGTTATCCCCATATTGACGAGCTCCTGGAGAGCGAGTGCACAGTCGAGCGACTCTCTGCCGGACCTCTTATGCTGTCTGCCCTCGTAGAGCATTGGCATTATAACGCTTATTCTCCGCGCTTTTCCGCCTATTGCACCTATAATTCTCTTGAGGTCCTGGAAGTGATCATCCGGGCTCATCGGCACGGTCTGACCGTACATACTGTATGTCACGCCGTGGTTGAAAACATCGCAGATAATATAAACATCATTGCCGCGGAGCGACTGATGCAGTGCTCCCTTTGCCTCTCCACTCCCAAAACGCGGGCAGGAGGCATCAACAAGGAATGTTCCCTCCGTATCATGTCTGCGCCATTCCTGGAGGTAAGCGTCTACCTGTGACACAAAGTCCTCGCATCCCCTCATTCCGATAACACTGAGTTCGCCGTATAAAGTATCCTTCATCTTCCGCTCTCCTGTGCCGCGCTGCGGCTCTATTGAATTTTTGCACATAGAATATCACTAATCAATGAACATTCATAACATATTCTATGAACCCTGTCACCGATATTATATAACAGACGCCGCCCCAAGTCAAGAAAGAGTATCTGAAAAAACGCAAAAAGCGCATTTACCACAATCGGAGGGCGGCGGAGCGCTGTGATAGTTAGAAGATTATTCTAAAAAACGACAATAAACGAGGTGAAACACATGAATAAGACAAACGAGGGCACGCTTATGGTACGCGTCTTTACAGCCAGCGGCGGGCTGCCGGTCCCAGGGGCTAATGTACGGATAACCGGCTCGGACGAGGGAGCCCCAGACATCAATTACTCGCTTGTAACCGGAAGAAACGGGCTCGCCGGACCGGTATCTCTGCCTACTCCCGCGGTCTCTGTTTCCATGTCGCCGTCGCCGGAGACAGAACCGTATTACA
>CALDMI010000155.1 GCA_937914815.1 uncultured Clostridia bacterium | reverse complement strand
CCGTTATAATATCCGGGCTTCTGTGCCATGACAGTTGCCTCGGTGTCAACAACCGTAAGGGTAAGGTCACCAGACTTCTCGTTTACTCTGCCGTCGCCGAGGAGTATATCTCCGTTATCACCGACCGTTCCGGTTATCTCAGTCTTCTCAACCGCGGTCTTCATTGTTCCGTTCGCGCTGTTTACAAAGCGTATAGGAGCCGCGAACTGCTTCCAGCTGTCGTTGTCGCCGCAGCTTGTGAACTTAGAGTTCGTTACGGTTATCTCAACCGTGCCGTCTGTCTTATGGTTGATGTTTACCGGCACCTTAGTACCTGTAAACGAGCAGTTGTCTATAACTATCTTACCGTCGGCATTTGAATACACCGAGGTATTTTCAGTAGCAAAGTCACATTTTGTGAGCGTTATATTGATAACGCCTGTTTTGCCGGAGATGTACACGCGCTGTGCCTTAACTCCGTTTACGCTGTCGCAATCAACAAGAGTTACGTCAATCGTGTGCGCAGTGTGTCTCTGACCCCATACGCCGAGGTTGCCGAGCTGATATCCGGCTACGGTTATATCTTTGGTGAGATACTCGCCGTTAGTCTCATCCTGCTTTCCGGTTGTACGGCTGTACTTGTATGTATCAACCTCAAGTTCGCACTCGCCGCCGGAGATATAAGCCCCGTTACCGTAGATTGCGATATCGTCAGCAACGTGACCGTGCGTCATTGTGCCGACGTCGGCGCCGGGACGGCAGACTATAACTATCGAGCCGCCGTTTGCCATGTAAGCCTTGGTAAGTGCATCGTCAAGCGTCTTTACATATCCTGCAGTGTCGCCTGCCTTATAATAAACAGGTGTTGTGACATCCCACTCCGCATCGTTGAGAAGCGTCAGGGTGTAGTTATCTGAATTGAGAGCCGCAAATGCCTCTTCAAGAGTAGCATAAGCAGTGTCTCCGACCTTGGCAACGGTGGACTCAAGAACCAACTCGGTCGTCTTCTTCCACACAACGCCGGTAACTGTTACCTTCTCGCCGCTCTTGTTCTTTACGGTTGATCCTTCGGGAAGTCCTGCTCCGGAAGGAGAAACCGCAGTTACAAGAGCAAGAGTACTTTCGCTCGTCTCGTTCTTCTCAATGACGAGGTCGATCTTTGCTTCAACACCGAGATAGAGACCGACGTTCTTATTCTTATTGGTGCCGTCATCTATCATATCAAAGTTGTTGCCGGAGACGGTAACGGTGGTATCCACTTCCCACTGTGCGACTTTCTCGAACTTCACGGGACGGGTACTCTTTACGGTGTTGCCCTCAAAAACGATTTCAGCAAGCGATCTGAAGTCGCTGCCCTGTCCCTTATTATCGTCTTTCGACCAGTTGCCGTATGCAGGTCTTATCCATGTCGGGTTTGAGTTGTTTGCGCTCAACGTGTTCGTATACGCATTAAACACGCAATTTGTGAACGAAACTTTCTGAGTAGCCATAGCGCCTACTATAAGTCCGTTGAACTCACACTTGTCAAATTCAACAGCCGAAAGCTGGCTCCACGTAGATGTATAGAGCTGGTAATTAAAGCTCATTACATTATTGAAAGTTATCCTCTCAAACTTTACTGTAGTATATGCAGGGAGAGCAAGAAGAAGAGATGTCCCTATGTTATCGATGTTATCATAACCGGTAACACCACTTGTTATCGAGCCGTCAACGAATACAACGGTCTTGCCGTTCGCACCGTCGTTCTTCTCGCCGAGATATCCGTTCTCGCCGTAAGCATTGAGCTTCGAGTGATCCGGAATCTGACCGACAGTGTCATTTCTGACGCCGTTCCCGAGTACGCCCTCCTTGTCATAGGAATATTTACCGACGGTTACATACATGGTGCCGTTAAGATTTTTCTGAACCGCTATGTACTCTGCGCGGGTCATCTTGCCAAGCTCTGCAAGGGTGTAGGGGTTATTCGCAGTGCCCTTATTTCCCTTTGCAACAGCCGCATCGACAGTTGTTTTTACAGCGCCGCTGTTTGCTACGGTTTTATCTTTGTAAACACCGCTTGTTGTGTCAACGGTAGATGCCACATTGTTATCGCTGATGACAATGGTGAGCTTATCATTTGAAAATTCAGTTCCGTTGTAGACGAGATGCCCATCACCTGTTACAATATTTCCGGAGAAAGTTATCTCAGGAGCGTTAGCAAGTGTCGCAAGTTTCTCATGAACGGTTATCGCATTACCGCCGGTGAGCACGAGCGTGTTGCCCTTGACTTCCGCGGTTGTAAGCGAACTGAGCTGAACGCAGGAACGACCGGTATCAGTAATCGAGATCGTATTGCCCTCAATCGTCGCATTGACATTTACATGGTCAATGTTTATGCCGCGAGCATATCCGCTGATCTTGTTATCGCGGATAACGAGATTGTTGCCGCCATTGCACTGTGCAAATATCGGGTAGGCATTGCTGTCTCCACTGTAATTTTTACCGTCAAAGGTGCACCCCTCAATGGTATAGGTCATTTTGCCTGCGTTTTCAAAATTGTCGTACATATAGAGTCTACCGTTGAACACGCAGTTTCTGATAACCATTGCGGCAGAGTCGACAGTCTTTTCAGTGTTCGTGTCAACAGCGGCAGAAGCGCCGACAGTAGTTGAAGTCGTGCTAGCAAACTCGATATTCTCTATCGTCAGAGTGCCGCTCGTAGCGAACTTGTCGTCATAACCGCCAGCGACGTACGCCTGAACGTTTCCGTCAAGGATTTTAGCCTTGCTGCCGTCAGCGCCGTCGACGCCGAGAATCGTAATGCTCGTTCTGGCAATCTGGTGGTTGCCTCCAACGGTGCAGTCCATGTTATTACCGTTTGACACCAAAGAGGTAAATCCGCTCACGCTGCCGTGAACAAGGAACTTAGCCTCGGTTACAGAACCTGCAACGCCAATGTACTTGTGTAGCGGCGCGGTGTTGTCCGTAACATCGAGATATCCTTTTTCCCATGTTACTCCGTACAGAGCCATGTAGGCTTCATTTGCAGCCTTTCCCGACTCGTACTTTTCGTTCTCATAAATCGCCTTTGCCGCCGCAATATCTTCCTCGGCAACACCAGAGTCATATGAGAGCTCGAGTGTGACATATCCGGTCTCATCAGCACTTGCGGGCAGGACGACCGCAAGAGTGAGAGCACAGACTGTCGCCATAACGACGACGAGCCACATCATTCTTTTGATGTTTCTCATAAAATAACCTCCATACTTTAAGATATTTTATTAGACAAATGAAGCGCGGCTCTCGCCGCGCACCGCCCGGAGCACCGACACAGCCGGTTTGACAAGGGGGACATATGCCGTCCCGACCGTTATTCTATCCGATAATAGAACGGTATTCCGTAAGGTGCTTACATTATATACGCGGGAAACGGATTTGTCAAATTGACTGAACGGTCGTTCACATGGGGGATTTTTGTGCAAAAGCACCAACCCCGATTAGCAAAAATGCAAACAATATACAAACATTACCACTATGTTAATCAATATGTTGAGAATAATAAGCCAAACATCTACAATCGGTAGATTTCCCTGCGGGATTTTGTGAACGGCGTTCAGCTACAATTTGTGTAAATCGCCGAATTTGTTTTTTCTTGATTTTTTTGTTTTTCCTACCCTGATTTTTCCGAAATCAAGGTTAAGCAGAGCATTTTTTCCTTTTAAGATAATAAAATCCTACCGTCTTTTATATTCATGAACAGATGGAAATATGTATGGTTTGACAAGAAAACAATTCCGCCTGTCCGGTGACTTAAACATAAAAATCGCATTCTTCGGCATAAACTCGCTCATTTTTTAGTTATTTTCGATTAAAACTCGCTCATTTTTTATAAAACAGCTTGAAACTCTAATAAAAAGCAACAACTATCCGGAAATCCGTTTCGGAATAAAAATCGTAAAAGGAAATATCGGATTCGACTCCAACATCTGCACTTTCCCGCACTTCTGCGCTTTCCTTATCAAAAGCTTTCTCACAGCGTTTCAATTTGAATAAATAATTGTATTTTGTCAGTTCTAAGACGGACAAAAGTGTTGAATTTTGTATTTTTGTCAGCCGGTTAATTACACAGTCAATATGTAGCCGTCCTTAGCCTGCGAAGTGAAATATGTATGTTTGACAAGAAAAGCGATGCCCCGCTTTATTCGGAGCATCGCTTGGTAAGATAATTGGTCCTTTTTGGGTCCCTTTTTGGTACCTTTTGTTTCCTTGCAAAAAAGCGGGAAGATTTTTTGCAGTAGAGATTGACAAAACGAAAGCCTTGTGCTATAATGCTAATGTTCGGGAAAATGTGGCGGCGTTCATACTTCCCGCATTATAAATATAATGTAGCAATCGGGGTGTGGCTCAGTTTGGTAGAGCGCTTGGTTCGGGACCAAGAGGCCGCTGGTTCGAATCCAGTCACTCCGACCATTAAAGTTAAGGCGACGAAAGTCGCCTTGTTTTTTTGCCTAAAGTGCCCTACCTGCGGTCTCTTGCGGACCGAACCAACGGGACCAAGGGTAGGCTTTGCCAAAAGGCTCCGGGGGAGCGTTTTGGTGAAGCCGAAACCGC
>CALDMI010000154.1 GCA_937914815.1 uncultured Clostridia bacterium | reverse complement strand
ACGGTGAGTATAAGCCCGGAGGAGAACACCGTCGGCATAGCCGCGGCGAGCGAGCGGGTCAGCGCCTCGCCCCGTCCCATGCTCTGCCGGTTCGCAACATAGTTTGACGACATCAGAATACCGTAGTCTATCGTCGCGCCCATCAGTATACAGGTTGCGACAATGTAGCTCATGAAGAATATCGGCGACCCGGTGACAAGCCCGCTTGCCACAGATATCCAGATAGCCCCCTGTATCATAGCGACAAGGACAAGAGGCAGGGAGAGAGACCGGAATATCAGCGCCACAATGAGGAATACCGAGATTATCGTGAAGATGTTTATAAGTCTTAAGTCATGCCCGAAGGACGCGCGCATGTCGGAGACCGTGCAGATCTCCCCGGCGGTGTAGGCGTCGTCGCCGAATATCCGGCGGACGGCGGTTTTCAGCCCGGTGAGGAACTTTTCCGTGTCGTCGCCGTCAGCCGGGAGGTCGACTGTGAGGAGCAGGCGGGAGTACTTCTCGCCGATGAGGAGCGTCTTTGCACGCTCGACATCCTCCTGCCCGTCGCGCACCTTCTCCCGCCGCTCGTCGGTCATTCTCTTCTTTAAGAGCGAGTTCTCGTCCATATTATCAAGCATGAAATTCAGGAGGTCCTCCGCCGTTATCGGGGCGGGGGAGTAGTCGTCGGGACCTGCCATAGACTTTATATAAACTCCGGATACCGTGTCGACGTCGGTCGTCGTCCCGCGGCTGAATGATACGAGAGAGGAGGTGAGCGCCGCGATGTCCTCTGCCATTTCCTTATAGGCGCGCTCCGCGCCGTCGGTCATAAATCCGTCGACCGACTTCATATCGCGGAGTCTTGCCCTCGTCTCCTCCGTCAGCTGTGAGCCTATGGTGTCGCTTATCGAGGAGAGGAGCAGGAGACTGCCGACGAAGGCGCGCCCGGTGAGCTTCCCTGTGAGCTCTCCCTGTTCTCTGAAATACATGATATAAACCTGCTGTACAGTCTCGGAGGAGATGTCAGGTGTGACAGCCTCGCCGGATATTTTCTCCGCGGCATTTGTGAGCGCCGCCATTACTCTGCCGTAGGCATACGAGCCGTTGAGCGCGGCGGTGACCTCCGCACGCTCCTCCTCTGTGAGGGCTGTGCCCGCCGTCCCGCTGTCAAAGGCGTCTGTCGCCGCCTTGATTTTCCGGAGCGCGGCGAGGTTTTCCGCGCTTATGAGCCCCTCGGCGTCCGTCCCGTCAAGAGATAGCATAATGTCGAGCGCCGTGCGCGCCGGGATTTTATTGTCGCTCAGCGTGTAGTAGAGGAGATAGCCGTACATCTGCTGTACGGAGAAGAGGGATATTCCGCCGTCTCCGTCGGTTATCGCACATACGGTGTTGTAAAATTCCTCGGCCGTGTTTTCCCGCGCCATGAGGTCTGCGACCGAGAGGAGGAGCGAGAGCGTGCGTACCGTTTCGGTGTCGGCAATCTCCTTACCGTCCTCGTCCTCCGTCACGAGATAGTAGGCGTAATTTATGAAGTCGGAGTGCGTCATTTTGAGAAGCTCCGGATTTCCGTAGAGGTGATACATGGCATAAAGGAGGTTTGCCTCGCTCTCGGATATGCCGAGCTTTCGCACCGCCGTTTCGGTGTCGTATTCCTCGAGCACCGTTCCGGCATAGGAGGTCGAGTCGGCGAGGGCGGGGGAGCCGTCGGATTTTACGAATGCCGCGGCGATTTTTGTGAGCTCGCGCTCGCGCTCCGTGTTCCCGTCCCGCGTCGGGTAGAGGATTATTACCGAGTTCGTCTCGCCGAAGGTCTCGCGGATAACAGTGCCGGAGCCCTTGTTGTCTGTGAAGCTGTAGCTTATCAGCGGTTGGAGACACCCGGCGGCGATAATGACTATAAGCATCACCGGCACGATTATCCGCCCCGCCTTTGTCGCTATTCTGACAAACGCCGCGCCTTTCGGTACAAACTCGTGCTTTTTCGCCTTTTCGAGCGCCCGCTCAAGGAGGAGTATAAGCGCGGGGAAGAGGGTCATAGAGCAGATAGCCGATATGACAATTCCCTTGATAAGAACGACCCCGATGTCAAAGCCTATTCTGAAGCTCATGAACAGCAGAGCCGCGAGCCCCGCAATGGTGGTCAGCCCGCTCGCCGACACCGGCTTTATACATTCGAGAATAGCCGAGACCATCGGGCGTTCGCACCCGTCCTCGCGCTTCTTTCTGAATGTGTGGAGGAGAATTATGCTGTAATCTATCGACAGCGCGAGCTGTAATATCGCCGCTATCGAATTTGTGATATAGGATATCTCGCCGAAGATTATGTTAGTTCCCCGGTTTATCAGCACCGCGACGCCGGAGGCGGCGAGGAGTATAAAAGGCTCGAGCCATGAGCGCGAGGTGATGAGGAGTATCACGACGACGAGGGAGAGGGATATCGCGAGGATGAGCACCATCTCCCGGGTTATCGACTCCTGCATGTCGCGCTTTTCATTTGCCGTACCGCCGAAGTATATCCGCCCGGCATACCTCTCAGAGAAGAGTTCGCGCGTCCTGTCCATAACCGCGCGCGCCGTGTCGGAATAGTCGTCGCCGTCGGTCATTATTATGAGGAGCGCGTCGCCGTTTTTATAGTAGCGGTCGCTGTCCTTGTCGAATGAGACGTTGAGGACGCCGGGGATGTCCATTATTTCTTTTTTTACATCCTTTGCCTCGTCCGTGCTTATGTCCTCTATCATAACCGAGAGGCTCCCGCTCATGCCGAACTCCTCTTCGATTTTGTCTATCGCTATGCGCGTCTCGCTCTCCCGGTCGAGGTAGTCGGCGTTGTCGTAGTTTATCCCGACCCCGCGCATAAGGAAGAACGAAAGCACCGAAAGAATTAAAAATACCGCGATGACAATCCATGAAATCGTCCTGTCAGAAAGTTCCTTTTTCATACACGCCCCCATGCGTTTTATCTTTCCTTGAACTGATATGCGTAGAGCCTGCTGTATTCGCCGCCGAGAGCCATGAGCTCCTCGTGCGTGCCCTCCTCGCATATTCCGTGGTCATCTATAACGAATATTCTGTCCGCGTTCTTGACTGTCGAGAGCCTGTGGGCGACGACTATGACCGTGCGCCCGGCGGCGAGCTCTTCAAGAGAGGACTGTATCATCATCTCCGTAGCGTTGTCGAGCGCGCTTGTCGCCTCGTCAAGGATGAGGAGCGACGGGTTCTTTAAGAACACCCGCGCTATCGCGACGCGCTGTCGCTGCCCGCCCGAGAGCTTGACGCCCCGCTCGCCGACCCGGGTGTCATACCCATGTTCGAGCGTCATTATATAGTCGTGAATATTAGCCCGCTTCGCCGCCTCGACTATCCGCTCCTCGGTAGCGTCCGGCGCGCCGTAGGCTATGTTCTCGCGTATCGTCCCGTCAAAAAGGAAGATGTTCTGCGACACAGAGCCTATCGCCCGGCGAAGAGAGGGAAGAGTAATATCGCGTATGTCCGTCCCGTCAATGGTTATCGACCCTCCGGAGAGGTTATAGAAGCGGGGGATAAGGTTACAGAGCGTGCTTTTCCCTCCGCCCGACGGACCGACGAACGCGACGGTTTCCCCCGCGCGCACCGACATATTGAGGTGATTGATAACAAGCCGCTTACCAATTCCTGCGTCGCCGCTGTCGTATCCGAAAGATACATCGCGGAACTCTATGTCCCCGCGTATCGCGTCTATCTCCTTTGTCCCGCCGTCGACCTCCTCCGGCTCTGCCATTATCTCACAGAAGCGGGAGAACCCGCTCGCCCCTTCCTGCAGCTGCTGGAAGAGCGCGGTGAACTTCTGTATCGGGATAAGGAACATTCCGGTATAGAGGACAAACGCCGCAAATTCTCCGGAGTTTATCCGCCCGTAGTAGAGATAGAGCCCGCCGACAAGGATTATCACAAGGTAGAGTACATCCTGCATTATCGCCATGACGGCGTCAAATCTGCCGAGGCACTTCATGGTAGCCCGCCTGTATTTTGCAAACAGCGAGTTGTAGGTCTCGAACTTCTCCTCCTCGAGGTGCTCCGCAACATAGGACTTTGTCTCGCGTATCCCGGCTATCGAGTTCTCGACGCTGACGTTCACCTCGGCTATCTGCCGTCTCGACGCACTCATAGAGCGGCTCATGTCCCGCCGGGAGAGCACCGCGCAGAGGATTATCAGCGGCACGAGAGAGAAGAGTATAAGCGTTAAGGAGAGGTTTATCCGCACGAGCATTATAAACGACCCCGTGAGCATAAGCACGGCGAGAAAGATATTCTCCGGTCCGTGATGCGCGAGCTCGGATACGTCAAAGAGGTCACCGACGAGGCGGGAGAGGAGGTCGCCTGTCTTGTGCTCGTCAAAATAGGAGAAGGGCAGAGACTCGTATTTTTTGAAAAGGTCGCGCCGCATGTCCTTCTGTATCCGTATGCCGACTATATGACCGTAGTAGCCGACAATATAGGTGCAGACCGATTTCAGAATGTATATCCCGAGGAGCACCCCCGCCCAGATAAAGAGCATTTTCGGCGTGTCACGCAGGGCGTAGTCATTCATTATATTCTTTACTATCGTAGGATAGAAGAGGTTACAGAGCGAGATAATGACCGCTGCCGTCATATCGAGGGTGAAGAGCGGCAGGTGCGGTCGGTAATAGGATATAAACTTCTTAATCATAGTCGGAAAAATTCTCCCTGTATCCGTATTTGTGGAGCAGGGCATTCACCTCGTCGCGGTCTCCCCCGTTGGGCAGACGGCGCGCGATGAGCTCCCCGGCGTTTTTACTCTCGTCTATATCTCCTCTGCTCACAAGGGCGGAGTAAACGCGCGATATATCCGCCGCGCGATAGCCCTTCGTCGCGAGGCGCGGTATTATTTTATATTT
The DNA here is from genome assembly GCA_937914815.1 of uncultured Clostridia bacterium. GTDB lineage: Bacteria > Bacillota > Clostridia > Oscillospirales > CAG-272 > UBA1740. The sequence goes on along the minus strand of CALDMI010000154.1, from coordinate 7,386 downwards.
TCCGAGGAACTCCCGGTTTGCGAGGTTAAGTACGGCTATCTCTATCTGCCGCCCCTCGTCAAGATACCCGCGCCCGATAACCTCGCGCACGGCGTAGGCGACAGCCTCGCGGCTGTACCCCTTTGATATGAGCTTTGTGCGCAGCCGGCTCTCGCTGTTGTCGGAGTACCCGATAATCCGGAGCGCCGCGCGCAGAGCTTCGCAGTGCCCGTTCTCCCGGGAGAGAAGAGACGTGACATCGTCATCAGCCTCCGCCCCGACGGGGAGGTCACACCCCTCGCGATACGCCCGCTCGCTTATCCGATAGTGTTCTCTTTTTCCGTCCCCGTCGCGCGTCGTTACTACGAGCATACCACCGTTTTCTTTCTTTATGCTAACTATTGTTGACATATTGCACCTGTTACACGAAAAATCAAAAAACGGGGACTGCCGCTGTTTTTGCCCCCGGCAGTCCCATGTCATGGAGATCAGGTCTCCTCGTCGTCAAAATCCTTTATATCAAATTCGTCGTCGAACATATCCTCGTCGTCCGGATCGCGGTTTGCCATCTTCTCGCGGACGAGCCCTTCAATTTTCGCCATCAGCTCCTTGTCGGACTCTACGAACTTTCTTACGTTGTCCTTGCCCTGACCGAGGCGCTGACCGTCAAAGGAGAACCACGCGCCGCTCTTTTCGAGGACGCCGAGCTGTATTCCGAGGTCGATTATCTCCGTCGACTTCGATATTCCGGAGCCGTAGAGTATGTCAAATTCCGCAACCTTGAAAGGAGGCGCGACCTTGTTCTTCACAACCTTGCACTTCGTGCGTGAGCCGTAGACCTCGTCGCCGTTTTTCAGCGTCTCGACCCTTCTGACATCTATTCTTACGGACGCGTAGAATTTCAGCGCGCGTCCTCCGGTCGTGACCTCGGGGTTTCCGTACATGACGCCGACCTTCTCACGGAGCTGGTTTGTGAATATAACTATCGCGTTAGACTTTGCGATAGCTCCGGAGAGCTTTCTCATCGCCTGTGACATGAGGCGCGCCTGTGCCCCGACGTGAGAGGAGCCCATGTCGCCCTCTATCTCCTGCCTCGGGACGAGCGCCGCAACAGAGTCTATTACAACTATGTCGATAGCTCCGGAGTTGACGAGCGTCTCCGCGATTTCGAGCGCCTGCTCGCCGCAGTCGGGCTGTGAAACAAGGAGTTCGTTTATATCAACGCCTATCTTCTTTGCGTAAACCGGGTCAAGAGCGTGCTCCGCGTCGATAAACGCCGCCTCGCCTCCCTGTCTCTGTACCTCTGCGATGACAGACAGGGCTATCGTGGTTTTACCGGAGGACTCCGGACCGTATATCTCGGTTATTCTTCCTCTCGGTATGCCGCCTATGCCGAGCGCCATGTCGAGGGTCAGAGAGCCGGTGGAGACCGCCGAGACGTTCATGTCCGCGTTTTCTCCGAGCCGCATGATAGAGCCCTTGCCGCATTCGCGCTCTATGCGGGATATTACAGACTGCAGGGCAGCCTTCTTGTCGGCGACCGGTGCTTTCTCCGCCGCCTGTGCCGCTTTCTTTGTTGCCATTTACATATCCTCCGAAATTTTTATTACCTTGTTTTTTGTAGCCATGCTCATATCAGAACAGCCGTCTCGCCCCGTCGCGAACGCGCAGGCGAAGAGTTGCCCCCTCGCCGAACACCGCGTCCATAAGGCATGTGTACTCCTTCGCGTCCCCGTCGGGTATGTATGCCTGTATCGTCCCGGCAAAGCCCCCGCCGTGAACGCGGCAGGCGCCGCGCCGCCCGGAGAGGAAACTCTCGGTCAGCGCGAGAGCGAGGGGGAGCCCCTGCTCGTCGGGATTTTTCGGTGAATAGAGGTTCTGGAGATACTTGAAGGACGAGTTGCCGGACTCCGTGACTACTCTGAGGAAGCCGTCGGTGTCATGAGCTTTCAGGCAGGCGCGCATGCGCTCCACCCGCTCGTTCTCGTGAATGAAATGCAGGGCGCGGAGCACTGCACGGTCGCCGCCCATACCCTCACGCAGGGCGGGGAGGTGGGCTATCACCGTTTTCTCGTCAATACCGCGGAGCACCCCGGCGCCGAGGTCGCGCGCCACCCGCTTCATCTCCTCGGGCACGGCGGCGTAGTCGTCGTTGAGGTCGGCGTGTGAGCCACCGGTGTTAACTATACAGAGCGTCAGTCCGTCGTCAGTGGGGGCAAAGCCCGTGGGCTCCACCTCCGGGTGCTCCGGGTCGCGAAAATCCATCCATACAAAACCGCCGAGCGCGCATGCCATCTGGTCCATGAGCCCGCTGGGCTTCCCGAAATAGACATTCTCGGCATACTGCGCGATCTTCGCTATCTCCTCCCGCGGGATTTTGCCGTCCCCGGCGAGGTGCGAGAGAATACTTCCGACAGTGACCTCATATGCCGCCGAGGAGGAGAGCCCGCTGCCCTTCGGTACATCCGAGATAATAACCGCGTCAAACGCGCATACGGGGTACCCGCGGAGAAGAAAGCCGTTCACCATTCCGGCTATCAGCGCGTCGGAGGTGAACTTGCGAAAACTTGCGCCGCCCTTTATGTCGGAAAGCTTTATGACGCTCTCGCGATAGCCCTGTGATGAGGTTTTTATAAGTCCGTCGTCTCTAATTCCCGCGACGGCTATGATGTCGCGGTCGACCCCCGCGGCAATAACCTCGCCGTGGTTGTGGTCGGTGTGATTTCCGCATATCTCGCTCCGCCCCGGGACGGATATGACGGCTACCTCCCGCCCCGCGCCATACGTGTTTTCATATTTTGCGATGGCTGAAAGTATGCGCTCCGCCGCTGCGGCTGTATCGCCGTAAAGCCCCGTGAGAGCCTCCGCCCCCTCGCCCGTGAGCAGTTTTTTTATCTCGTTTGTTTTCATTACGTCACCTTTTCAAGTGTTATGTGAGTGTCTAATGGATATAGGTAATTGTCATAGCCGTGTGGCTTATATTTCCGCCGGGGAGTATCCCTCCGGGCGGAGCGCCGCGTCAATATCCCGGAAAATCTCCTCCGGTGCGCGGAGCGTGCCGTCCTCGCCGTCGACGAATATTCTGTGTGCGCGTTCTACGTGGCGAAACCATGTGAGCTGTCTCTTTGCATACCTGCGGCTTGACTGCTTTATGAGCGCCACAGCGTCGGACAACTCCTCCTCGCCGCGAAGAACGGGCAGGAGTTCTTTATATCCTATCGCCTGTGCCGCCGTGCTCTCCGGCGAGAGATACCCGTGCGCGAGGAGCCACTTTGCTTCGTCGACGAGCCCCGTGCGGAGCATTTCGTCGACGCGCGCGTCGACCCTCCCGTAGAGCGTGACGCGGCTGTGAAAATCGAGCGTCAGAACGGATATATCTATTCTTGGGTCGGGCGCGCGGTTCTCCGCGTCCCATTCGCTCTTTGTCTTTCCGGTCTCCCGGAAAATTTCGAGCGCGCGGAGCACCCGCCGCGTGTTGTTTTTATGTATCTTCGCGGCAGAGGCGGGGTCGACTCTCATGAGTTCATCCCACATTGCCTGCGGGTCACATGCCGCTACATTTGCGAGCACGCTCTTTCCGGCACGGCTCTCCGGCACGCGCTCGGAGTAGCTGTACATCAGCGTGTCGAGGTACAGCCCCGTCCCGCCGACGAACAGCGGGATTTTACCACGCGAGGATATTTCCTCAGCACAGCGGAGCGCCGCCTCCTTGTACGCGACGGCAGAGCAGGGGACATCCGGGTCGAGAAATCCGAAGAGGTGGTGCGGCGCTGCGGCGCGCTCCTCCTCCGTTGGCTTTGCCGTCCCGATGTCCATATATTTGTATATCTGCATCGAGTCGAGGCAGATTATTTCACAGCCGTAGAGCGTTGAGAGCCGGAGCGAGAGCGCCGTCTTGCCGGACGCCGTCGGACCCGTGAGGGCTATTGCGTGTATCACTTTTCGCCGTTTCCGTTCTCCGCGGGTCTTACCTCGTCATACGCTCTGTCGAGGAATGACTGCATGTCGTCAAAGACCTCCTCGCGGTTCGTCTCGTTGAAGAGCTCGTGCCGCGCGCCGGGGTAGAGCTTTAATGAAACGTCGGCGCATCCGGCTTTTCGGAGCTTGTTATAGACCTCCACCGGACCCTTGCCGTAGTTTCCGACCGGGTCCATGTCGCCGCTTACAATCAGCGTCGGGAGCGATTTCGGATAGTCCCTGTACCACTTTTTGCAGTTCGACATGCCGACAAAGCGGAACAGGTCGCGATAGGCGGACACCGTAAAGCAGTAGTTTGTATACGGGTCGTCATTCCTTCCGGCGACTCTTGCGCCGTCCCGCGTCAGCCATGCATTTTCGCCCTCCGCGGGGTCAAAGTGCTTGTTGTACGCGCCGAACGCAAGCGAGTTCAGCATCTTTGAACGGTGGCGTCCGCCGCGGAAGAGCTCGGTCACGGCGGTTATGAATTTTCCGAACGGGAGGAGCGGGTTTGTGCCGCCTGTCCCGTGGATAATGAGCGCGTCTGCCGCATCGGGGTATCTCGCGACAAAGCAGCGCGCGATAAACGAGCCCATGCTGTGTCCTATCACAAAGAGCGGGAGTCCCGGGTACTTCTCGCGGAGAATTTCGTTCATCCGCTTTACATCGCGGATGACAAAGTCCGCACCGCCCCCCTCGGCAAAGAATCCGAGGTCGCCGCGGTCTCCCGCGCTGCCTCCGTGTCCGAGGTGGTCGTTTCCGGCGAATACATATCCGTATTTCGTGAGTCTTTCGGCTATGCCCTCATATCTTGAGACATAGTCTATCATTCCGTGCGAGAGCTGTACGACGGCGCGTATCTCCCCCTCCGGAATGTATTCCTCCGCGTGTATATTGTGCTTTCCGTCGCTCGACGGGAAAAAGAAGTCCTCCTTGCGATAGCTCATGTGCGGCTCCTTTCACTTTTTTGGTTTGCGTTGCTTTTCGGGTTATATGTATATACCCGTGCCGGCGCTCTGTAAAGATATGTGTCGGCACTTTTCAAAAAATGTGCTTGTCAGTACTTTTTAAAAATGTGCGTCCAAAATACGCATGTCAGTGCTTTGCGAGATATGCCCGTACCTCTTCGTCGGTCGGCAGGCTCTCAACGGCGCCCGCGCGGGAAATCGCGACAGCGGCGGCGGCAGACGCATATGTTGCCGCGACCTTTATGTCACCCGTGCGCAGATATTCGAGGGTGAGCGCCGCGGTAAACGCGTCTCCGACCCCGTCTGTGTCGACGGTCTTATCCGGTCTCGCCGGGGCTATCAGCATATAGTGCTTGCGGTCGTAGATGTACGAGCCGCGCGCACCGAGCTTTATGACGACATATTTGCATTTTACTATTCTCGAGAGTGCGAGCGCCGCCCGCAGGCAGGACTCCGCCCCAGCGGGGCGTATTCCGGTGAGTATCTCCGCCTCGGTCTCGTTCGGCGAGAATATCTCGACTCCCGAGAGGGTGGAGAGGTCCATGTCCTTTGTCGCCGGCGCCGCGTCGATTACGACGGGGATCCCGCGCCCGCTCGCCTCCGCCGCCGCGGCGCGTACCGTCTCAAAGGGAATTTCAAGACAGGTGTAGAGCGCGTCCGGCTGTGTGGCAATGGCGGGTGAGAGGTTCTCGGGGCGGAAGTTAGCGTTCGCACCGCGGAAGATGACCCGCCGTGTGCTCCCGTCCGCCTCGCGCATTATAGCCCTGACCCCGGTTTTTGCGTCCTTGTCCGCATAAATCTGGCTTGTATTAAGTCCGCACTCGCGGTAGTATTCATACAGCTTGTGCCCGTGTGCGTCCGCACCGAGCTTCGTGCAGAATATGCTCTCCGCACCGAGACGGGAGAAGGCTATCGCCGCCCCCGCGCCGAACCCGCCGGGCGTGTAATATATCCCCTCGCCGCCGACCGATGTCTCGCCGGGGGCGGGCATTTTGTCCATGCACATGGTTATGTCCATGTCTGAGGAGCCGGCAATGAGTATCCGTTTTGCTTTTTCCATTGATGCTGTTTCTCCTTATTATCGGTCGGGAGCTGTTCAGGCTTTCTTCTTCGCGCCGGAGAGCTTGAACACGGCTGCCGACTTGTCGGCTTCGCGCGCGAGGTTCGCCTCGCGCTGGCGGCAGGTGAATATGAAGCTCTGCATGCCCTCGTCGTCGGCGAGCTTCTTCATCGCGCGCATCATCGCCGCGGCGCGCACATTGTCCTGATATGCGAAGCTCTCGTCAAAGCAGACCGGCGGCTTCTCCGTGCAGAGCATGTCGATGAGCGCCATGCGCACGGCGATATATGCCATGTCCTGCGTTCCTCCGGAGAGGAAGTCGACGGGGCGGCGCTCTCCGTCCGTCGCGGTGAAGGATATCTTCATGCCCGCGCTGACGCCGAAGTCGGAATACTTCTTATCCGTCATTATTTCCATAAGCCGCGTCGCAAATTCGCCGAGGCGCGGGGAGATCTCCGCGCGCAGGTTTTCGGACGCGCTCTGCAGCGCGCGCAGCGCGATGTAGTAGGACTTGTGACGGAGCTTCAGCTCCTCGATCTGCGCCTTGAGCGCGCCTATCTTCGCGTGTATCTCTGCGGGGTCGCGGGCGCGGAGCTTGAGTGCGGCGAGGTCGTTCTCGACATTGAATGCGAGTCTGTCCTGTTCGGCTATCTTCTCTCTGCAATCGGCGATACCGCTGATTATTTCATCGTGGTTCACACCTGTGAGCGACTTTCTTCTCATCGGGGAGACAAGGGCGCGCACATCGACCTCGCTCTTGTCGGCGAGCGTTCTGCGTATCTCCTTGACGGTTATCTCGAGGCTGCTCTTCTCGTCGAGCAGCTCGTCGCGCTTTTTAAGGAACGCGCGCACTCTGTCGTCGAGCTGGTCGAGAAACTCCGAGAGTCCGCTTGCCGGCTTCTCATCCGCCCATTTGAGGACGGTGTCGGCGAGTTCCTTTTTCGCGCTCTCATAGCTGCTCTTCGCATTTTCGACGGCAACGAGCGCGGAGTGGGTGGAGGCTATCATGGTGTCTCTCTTGGCTCTCGCCTCGGCTATGACGGCGATCTTCCCGCGCAGGTCGCGCAGGGTCTGCGTGTCAAACTTGTCGGCGAGCTGTGTCAGGCGCTTTGAGCTGCTGACGAAGAGAAGCGAGAGTATCACCGCGCCGACGGCGCCTGCGACACCGAGAAGGGCAAAGGCAATTCGCGGCAGCGGGGCGGCAAGAGCCCCTTTCGCAACTATTTCGTAAACTATAACCGCGAGCGCAACGAGCGCGGAGCAGACTCCCCCGGCGACCGAGCGTATGCGGTTTTTCTGATGCGTCGACGCCTGCTTGAGGATCTCCTCCTCGCCGCCGAGCGAGTCGGCGAGTTCAATCGAGCCCTCTATCTCCCGGGTAATTCCTATCGCGTTCTTCTCGCTCGCGTAATTTTCCTGTGC
>CALDMI010000153.1 GCA_937914815.1 uncultured Clostridia bacterium | reverse complement strand
TTGTTTTAATATATTAGGAACGGCACAGACTGCGTATGCGCCCATGCTGTGCCCCATAAGTATCACCGGAAGCGAGCCGTCGTCGATAAAATCAAGCGCGTTTTTCAGGTCAGCCACCGCCTGCGGAAAGCCGTAAAAATGCCCGGAGCTGCCCGGATATCCGCTGTATTCAAAAGTGAACACCTTATACCCACGTGCGGCAAAACGGTGAATTTCCGGAAGATAATACTCTGCCCCTGCTCCCATTCCGTGGGCAAAAACAACAAGACCGCGCGTCCCCGACTCGTTCCAGAGGTAACCCGCAAGGCGGTTTCTGCCACCCGGAAAAACCACCTTGCGCCCGTCTGCGGGCGGCTTTATTTTTTTGTATGGCTTGAACATCGCGGCATTGACAAAAAAGGCAATGCAAAGCAAACACACGAGCAAAATCAAAGGCAAAAAGAATAAGAATATCATTATGCGTTTTCTCTTTCTGATGACATATATCGGTCTGCTTTATCGGGAAAAATGATATAAATATTGTCGGGAAGAGGCGTCCAGATCCGGTTGTTCAATCACTTTATCTCCTGCTCATTTGTCGGGGCAGAGATAAGCGTAATCCGCCGTGTTTTACAGCCCCCGGTCGGCTCAATTTTCATATATTTGAGTGCAATTTCGTTGATCTCGGAAAGAAAACTCATAAATTCCTCATCCGTCAGCAGTAATGTGCAGTTTGTAAGTAACAGCATATCCTTTTTAGGATCGACATTGCCGCCGGAAAAATATCTTGCAAACGACGCGCAGATACCGAGCAGCGACATCTGCACCGCATTCCCGCTTTCATCCTCGGTTGCCAGCGCATCTTTGTTCAGCCGATAAACGCTTTCAACAGTGCCGCGAATCCGATTTTCGCCCACAACCAGAAGGATGGAATGATCGTTAAGGATTTTGATATGCCTGTACAGACTCGCATTCGGAATGTCAGGCAGTACTTTTTTGAGTTCCTTTACCGTGCCTGTTTCGTGGAGCAAAAAATACTGAAAGATCCTCTGACGAACAGGGTTCATGATTACTTCCGCAATTTCCATTTATCAATATCACCTCTCGGATTATATCATATATTATTATATTCTCATTTTTGAGAATGTCAAGAGGAAGAATTGATTTTATATCGAGAATATGTGAAAAAATAACTTTACCGCCCCCTCAATTTTCAATAGCTCGCCGCCCCGTAAATAAAAAACCACTACCCTTTTTATAGGATAGCGGTTTTGCTTTTTCATTCTCCGAATTTTGTCCCACACTTTTCATGGTTTTCACTGTTGATTATTATAGCGCCATCTGAAATTTCAGAAAACAGTGCGTTATTACTCTATTTGACTAAATAATACTT
>CALDMI010000152.1 GCA_937914815.1 uncultured Clostridia bacterium | reverse complement strand
GACATCATAGGCTCCCTCGCCCTGATAATTCTCACATCGCCGATAATGCTTATAACCGCGATAGGCGTCCGCCTCTCCTCTCCCGGTCCGATACTCTTCCGGCAGAAGCGGGTCGGCAAGCTCGGTAAACCGTTCACAATGCTGAAATTCCGCTCTATGCGGGTAAATGCCGACTCCGATGTCGCATGGAGCCACGAGGGCGACCCGAGAAAGACAAAATTCGGCTCATTCATCCGTGCAACGTCGATAGACGAGCTACCGCAGCTCTTCAATGTCCTGCTCGGCAGTATGTCGCTCGTCGGTCCGAGACCGGAGATACCCCACTTTGTCGAATACTTCCGCACAGTGATTCCCCTTTACATGGTAAAGCACTATGTGAAGCCGGGGCTCACCGGGCTCGCGCAGGTGAAGGGGCTCCGCGGTGACACGGACATCGAGGAGCGCATACACGCCGATATAGCTTACATCGAAAACTGGTCGCTCTGGCTCGATATCTCGATACTCCTGCAGACCCCGTTCAAGGCGTTCAACAAGAGCGAGCGCGTCGAGAGCGCGAACACAGACGAGAACGGCAAGGAAGAGGAGCGCCCGGAGGTCGAGATAGCGGCAGAGTCCGCCCTCGCCGCCGGAGCCGCACCGAAAAAGGCAAAATCAGCGGCAAAGAAAGCCGAAACCGCCGAGCCCGCCGCCCCTCCCGCAGAAATCGCGCCCGCGGCGCACGAAGAGCCCGCGGACAGTGCCACGGCAGACCGCGTCGCAGAAGCCGGGCAAACCGCCCCCGCAGAACCCGCCGGGAACGCAGACACCGGGGCGGGCGCAGAACCCGCCGAAATTCCCGAAAGCGCAGACATCACAGCGCCGGGCGAAACGGAGCCCGCAATTCCCTCCCCCGGAATACAGAGAAGCAGCGAGACCCCGCCCGACATATTCGGCGCGGACAGTGGGGAGGCGGAGAAATGAAGATACTCTACGCCGCCTCGGTAATAAGCCACATAAACAACTTTCACCTGCCGTATATAGAAGCACTCCGGCATGAGGGGCACACCGTCCTCACAATGGCGAGGGGGGCGGGCGCCGACATAGACATTCCGTTCGAGAAGTCCATGACCTCCCCGAAAAATCTTTCAAACGTCCGCCGCATCAGAAAAATTCTCCGGGAAGAAAAGTTTGACGCGGTAATACTCAACACCTCCCTCGCCGCCTTTCTTATACGCACCGCGATGCCGAAGAAAAACCGCCCGCTGGTGCTGAATATCGTACACGGATACCTGTTTTACCGCGACGGCAAGGGGCTCCGCAACCGCGTTCTCCTCTTCTGCGAGAGGGTGTGCCGGAAAAAAACCGACGCGATACTTACAATGAACCGCGAGGACGAGCTGATAGCCCGGGAGTCCCGGCTCTGCCTCGGGAAGGTCTACACCTCGCGCGGCTTCGGCGTCAGAATAAAGCTCCCGACAGAGGCGCGGGAGGATGTGCGCGCCCGCCTCGGCTGTACCGACAGCTATCTTCTCGCCTTTGTCGGCGAACTCTCCGGGCGGAAAAACGAGGAGTTCCTTATCTCCGCACTTCCCGCGCTCACGGAGCGGATACCGGAGATAAAGCTCTGCCTCGTCGGCTCCGGCGCGGAGGAGGAAAGTCTGAAAAATCAGGCAAAAACGCTCGGCGTCTCCGACCGCGTGATATTCACAGGTCAGGTGAGCGACCCGCAGAACTATGTCGCCGCCGCCGACCTCTATGTGAGCGCGAGCCGGATTGAGGGGCTGCCGTTCAACGTCGTCGAGGCAATGGGAGAGGAGCGCACCGTCCTCGCCTCGGATATAAAGGGGCACGTCGACATCATCCGCGACGGGCGGGACGGCTATATTTTCCCGCTCGGAGATATTGACGCTTTCACCGAAAAGGTCGCGAAAATCCACTCCGGCGAGCTGTCGCTTAACCCGCGGGAGATCTCCGCGCGGGCAATGGAATTTTCGTTCTCCGAGGTGTTCGCGGACACCCTCGGCTGTATGCGTGACTTCCTTGGCTACACGGACGGAAAGGTAAAACAGAAATAGCAGACATCACGGGCAGGACGACGGCACACGGCGCCCTGCCCCTTTTCATATAAAAGCGCCCGCGCGGTTATTGCAATCGCGCGGAATATATGCTATAATCAAGGCGAAAAATAAGGAAAACGGGAGCCGCCGTGCGGTAGCCCCGGGGAGATAAGATATATGGAAATGAAAGAAGTTAAAAGACAGATACTGACCGGGGAGAGAGCGCTCTTCGCGTCAAGGAACCTCCTTGTCACCGACTGTATATTCGAGGACGGCGAGTCGCCCCTCAAGGAGAGCCGGGATATAGAGATACGCGGCTCGATGTTCAAGTGGAAGTACCCCCTCTGGTACTGTAAGAACGTCCGCGTCGAGGACACGACGTGGTTTGATATGGCGCGCGCCGGGGTGTGGTACACCGACAATATTTCGGTAAGAAACTGCGCCATAGAGGCGCCGAAGAACTTTCGCCGGTGCCACGGGCTGACCCTTGATAATGTTTCGTTCCCGAATGCGCAGGAGACACTTTGGTCCTGCGACGGGGCGGAGCTGCGCGGCGTCGTCGCAAAGGGCGACTACTTTGCCATGAACTCCGAAAACCTTACGATAGACAACCTGACCCTCTACGGCAACTACTCCTTTGACGGGGTTAAAAACGTTGAAATCTCAAACTCCCGCCTCCTCTCAAAGGACGCCTTCTGGAACAGCGAGAATGTCACCGTGCGTGACTCGTTCATATCCGGAGAATACCTCGGCTGGAACGCAAAGAACCTCACCCTGATAAACTGCACCGTAGAGAGCCTGCAGGGCATGTGCTACATTGAAAATCTCGTCATGAAAAACTGCAAGCTGATAAATACCACCCTCGCATTTGAATATTCGACCGTCGACGCGGAGATTGACGGCGAAATTGACAGCGTGATAAACCCCTCCGCCGGCACTATCCGCGCAGAGAAAATCGGAAAGCTCATACTCGAGCGCGACAGAATAGACCCCCAAAAAACGAAAATAATATGCAAAAGCTCCGATAAGGCATAACCCGTGTATATTTTCCGGAGGTTTACCGATGAATTTTAACTTCGATAAAATGACCGACCGTCGCGGCACCGGCTCATCAAAATGGGCTGTCCCGGAGGGGGCAATCCCCCTCTCGATTGCCGACATGGACTTTGAGACCGCGCCCGCGATACGCCACGCACTTGAAGGGCGGATAAAAACGGGAATATACGGCTATACCGACATAGGCGATGACTGGTATTCCGCCTACATCGGCTGGTGGCAGAGCCGCCACGGCTTTACAATGAAGCGTGAAGGACTTGTTTTCACAACCGGAGTTGTCCCGGCTATATCCTCCGCCGTCAGAAAACTGACGACCCCGGCGGAAAAGGTTCTTCTACTGACCCCGGTCTACAATATCTTCTACAACTCGATACTGAATAACGGGCGTGTCGTTCTCGAATGTCCGCTGATTTATAATTCCGACTGCACATATTCGATAGATTTCGGCGCGCTTGAAGCCGGGCTCGCCGATCCGCAGACCTCCCTCATGATTCTCTGTAACCCGCACAACCCCGTCGGGAAGATATGGGACAGGGAGACCCTCGCGAAAATCGGGGAGCTCGCGGCAAAGAACGGCGTCACCGTCCTTTCGGACGAGATACATTGCGACATCACGCTCCCGGGGCGGGATTATGTCCCCTTCGCCTCGGTAAACGACACCTGCCGGGATATAAGCGTCACCTGCATATCCCCGACAAAGACCTTCAGCATACCCGGACTGCAGACCGCGGCGGTGTACGCCGAAAATAAAATTCTCCGCCATAAGATGTGGCGCGCACTCAATACCGACGAGGTCGCGGAGCCGAACGTGCTCGCCGCGATAGCTCCGGCGGCGGCATTTACCGGCGGGGCGGAGTGGCTCGATGGGCTCCGGGAATACCTCCGGGAAAGCCGTGAAATCGCCGAAAAATTCATAAAAGCACATATACCGTGTATCAAAATCACACCCGCCGACGCCACATATCTTATGTGGCTCAACGTCGCCGCCCTCGGCGGCGGGGACAGCCTTTCCGCCGCCGCAGAAGAGCACGGGCTCATTCTCTGCCCCGGCTCGCACTACGGGGCGGGCGGGCGCGACTTCGTGCGCGTCAATATAGCGACCCCGAGAGAGAGACTTCTCGACGGGCTCACCCGTCTTGCCCGCGCAGCGGATTGACCTCCTGCCCTCCTATATAAAGATTGGCGACACCTACCTTGACGCCCTGCCCGGCGAGAGCGAGGCGGAAGCGGAAGCCCGGGAATCCGCCGATAACCCCACCGATGCCCCCGACGAAAATCACAGTGAAAACCGCGACGAAAACCCAACCGAAGAAGGAAAATAAAAAAACAATGAAAAGAAAATTCACGGCTATCCTGCTTGCCATTATAACGATATTCTCGTCTCTCGTCGCCCTCTCCTCCTGCTCCGACGACAAGGAGCCCGACGGCGGGGACGTCTATTACTCCGTGACTATAAACTTCGCGGGGCACCGCTCCGACTATGTAACCACCGTAAAGGGCGGCGAGGGCTACACCCTCCCGACGGTGGTAATCTCCGGCGTGAAGATACTCGGCTATTACAGGGACAGAGCCTACACGCGCCCGTTCGAGAACGGGACAGTCATAAATTCCGACACGGTGATATATGCAAAGACCGAGCTCGTCGACGGACCGGTCGACCGGACCGAGCTTATGAAGATACTTGACGACGGGCTCAACCGCGCGTCCTCCTCCGGCGTCTCATACACCGTCGCGACAATAAGCGGCAGCGCGGAGGACGGCACCTCCGTCACCGGGCAGGACTTCGCGATAGGCGACTACTCGATAGATTTCGGCGGCGGGCGTGTGTTCGTCATTCTCTCCTGCGGATACTTTAACCTCTACGTGTTCGGGGATAACGAAATACTCGAGGAAAGCTATTCAAAAAAGAAGAACCCGGACGCCGGCACGCAGGCGTATTCCTATACGGCAAGCATAAAGTATAAGACCGCGGACGGCGAAACCTACCGGCTCTATTACATCTTCAACGATTACAACGCCGTCACCGCCGGGACATTAAAGCGCGTCGCCGACGACGGCACCGAGACAACCGTGTACAGAATATCCTCCGCGAGCTATAAATAAACCACGCGCCGCCCCGCGGCGTAAAAACCATCCCCTCCCCGCGGCGTCACCACTGAATAAAAATCTGCCCGCACGCACGAAAAGTCCGCCCGCGGCGCATCGCGCAAAAATAAGCATCATAACACACAAAAATGCAGAAAAACGGCTGCCACGTGACAGCCGTTTTTGTTTTACAATTCTTCATAATCGGATAATCGGAAATATCGCCCGGGCTCGTTATCCGATGCAGAATACCGCATACAGCGGGACGGATTTTGTCCCGTTCTCAAAGCCGAAGTTCTTCTGTGAAATACGGACAGCGTAGCCCGGCTTATACCGTCCTGCATAGACGCCGAGACTCCTTGAACGGTTATTTATATTTGCCTTGACCTCAATCGGAATAATATCCTCACCGATACGGGTGATAAAGTCCACCTCCGCCGAAGTCCCGCTCGTCCAGTAGTAAAGGCTCAAGCCGTTTTCTGTCAGCTGATTGAAAACATAGTTTTCGGTAAGACCGCCCTTGAAATTATCAAGCAGCGGGTTTTCCCCGATTATATCCTCATAGTGAATATCCTGACTCGCCCCGCACAAGCCGACATCGTTCATATAAAACTTGAAGTCGGTAAGCGAGCGGTAGGCATTAAGTGGGAGCATAATCTGCTCTACCCGATAATTCTGACTCGCTATTCCCGCAAGGCACAGCCACTCAATGGCATTTTCAAATTCGGAGGCTCTGCCGCCCTGCTTTATATTCTTATATTGAAATTTTCTGTTTTCCTTTGCCAGCTGTGTGCTGATATTCTTATAGACAATGCGGGTTTTTGGGATCTCGCTCTGCCGATTGTATTTGCTCATATCGTTCTGATAGGATTCCAGAATAGTCTGCTGAATAATGCGGACGAGCTCCGGATTGTGATTTTTACCGTATTCTTCAACCGCCTCCGGCATACCGCCGACAAACAGATACTCCTTATAGTAATCGAGCGCTCTTTCATGAAAAGCGCTGTCAAGCGGAGCGTTTTTTTCGTAGCACTCCCCGATAAGGGCGATAAGTTCCGACTCTCCCCTCGCCATAAGATATTCCTCAAAATCGAGCGGATAGAGCGTCATGAACTGAACCTTTCCGACCGGAAAAGAAAAGTTCTCGCGATTTACGGAAACGCCGAGCAGAGAGCCGAGCGCGATGATATGATACCCGTTCGCCTCCTCATTGAAATACTTCAGCGAGGTGATTGCCCCAGGGCACGCCTGTATTTCGTCGAAGATTATCAGCGTATTCTCCCGGAAAATTTCCCGCCGTTTGTAAAGAGACAGCTTTTTTATGATTTTTTCCGGTGTCAGATCACCAAAAAAATCCCGGAGCCCCTCGTCCTTTTCAAAATTGCAATAAACGCTGTTTGAGTACTCTTTGCCCGCAAAATAATTGACAATATAGGTTTTGCCTACCTGCCTTGCCCCCTGAAGTATCAGGGGCTTTCTGTCCGGGCTCCCCTTCCATGCAAGCAGTTCCTTATAAATCTTTCTTTCCATATACGCGCCTCCCACATCAATGCTATTATATCCGTTTTAGTGTAAAATGTCAAGCAAAAATCGCACTTTTTCATGATTATTTTTACCGGAATATCACACTTTTCAGACTTAACGTATAGGAGACGGGCAAAACGGGGTGTGAAAAGTAGTAGTGAAAAGTGAATAGTGAAAAGGTAATAAGTTAAAAAACAATCACTTCTTCACTATTCACTATTACCTATAACTTGAAAAAATCCTCACTCCGAAGAGTGAGGATTTTTTGGAGCGGATTACGGGGCTCGAACCCGCCACCTCCACCTTGGCAAGGTGGCGCTCTACCAAATGAGCTAAATCCGCGGAGGGCAATAATGGCGACTCGGATGGGGTTCGAACCCACGACCTCTAGCGTGACAGGCTAGCGCTCTAACCAGCTGAGCTACCAAGCCATTATTGCATAGCACCGGGGAATTCTCCCCGACACCCTGTAATTATACCAAATGTCGCCCGCTTTGTCAATACCTTTCGGATAATTTTTAACTTTCGGCGGGCAGACTGCACCGGACAGTGCCGCGCGCCATACGCCCCGACTGTTACGGCGGCTGTTTGCCGCGGTGTTTCGGAGGCTTTGCGCCCGGTATTGCCGGGCGCACTTTGGCGGGATTTACGCTTACGCCTTCCCCTCGCAGCCGAAGAGACGCATTTTTGTCTTTACAGCCTCTTTTATAGCCTCGACCTTCATGTTGCGTATGGTGAGATAGTCGCGCCCTGCCGAAATCCCCTCCGCCATGGCGCGCTGCCCTGCAAGGCAGAGGTCGGTAAAGATATTGACCTTCGCCATTCCCTCGCGTATCGAGCTTCTGAAATCCTCGTCCGAGAGACCCGAGCCGCCGTGGAGCACAAGCGGAACGTCGACCGCCGCGCGTATCTCGCGGAGCCTGTCTATACTGAGCTTCGGCTTTGTCTTATAAACTCCGTGCGCAGAGCCGATAGCGACGGCGAGCGCGTCAACCCCGGTAGCCGCAAGGTATTCTTTCGCCTCCTCCGGCGTCGTGTACATATCCGTCAGCAGATTGTCCCCTGCTCCGGCGTCTCCGACGTGACCAATCTCGCCCTCGACCGTCGCGCCGAAGGCATGTGCTATCCTCACGACCTCGCGCGTTTCCTTTATATTCGTCTCATAGTCCCCGGCGGAGCCGTCGAACATAACCGAGGAAAATCCGAGCTGCAGCGCCTCCATGCACCTCTCAAACGTCAGACCGTGGTCATAGTGGACGACCACCGGAACGCTCGCGCGCTTTGCGGCGGCGATTATCGACGGGGCGATGAGCTTCAGCTCTCCGTAAGGAAGAAGGACCTCCGCCGTGCCTATGATTATAGGGGCGCGGAGCTCCTCTGCCGCGGCTATCGCCGCCTCGAGCATATCCGTATCGGTAGTATTGAAGAGCCCTACCGCGTAGTGCTCTCTCTGTGCCTTTTTCAGCACATAGTCAAGATTTACAAGCATATAAAACCTCCCGGCGGTGACCGCCGAAATATTGATTTGCGCCGTGAAATGTATACACGGGGTGTTGTTTTGCCTTTTCGGGCACCAGTATGTGCCCGCTTTTCGTCAGACGGAATACCTCGGAAAATCACGCACCGCCGCGCGCGCCGCCGAAAGCGGGAGGACCCCCGCCGTGCCGCTCTCCTCCGAGAGCGCGCTGACAGCTGCGGCAGCCGCGACCTCAAGTATATCCCCGTCGGCATAGCCGCGGTATATCCCGATAAGCGCCCCGGCGCAGAACGCGTCTCCCGCCCCGGTGGTACCCTTTATAAAGCCGTCGGGAAGAATATATGACGGCGACTCTGTGTACCCGTCGCGCGAGAGGCAGACGGCGAGGCGCGGCATATGTATTATCACACTCTCGCGCACCCCGCGCGCCATAAGCGCCGCGGCAATGTCACGGAGATTTTCCCGTGCGGGTGAGATCCCCGCGAGCTTACCTGCCTCGGTCTCGTTGATTATAAGGTTATCCGTGTATTCAAGGCAGGGGAGAACGGCGGAATACCGCTCTGAGTTCTCGCTCACAAGGTCAATGGAGGTGCGCACCCCGCGGGACTTTGCCCGGCGGAGAATTTCCAGCCCGTCGCCGCGGTCCACCCTGTCAAGAAGAAGAAAGTATCCGAGGTGGAGCATTTCCGGGAGCGTGTCCGGCATATCCGGGAGCCCGAACTCCGCGCTCGCGCCCGGGTAGGTGAAGAATGTGCGCTGTCCGGAGGTGACGCTCATGACCTCGGTAAAGCTCGTCGGGGAGTCCGAGCGCACAATACCGGAGCATATGACGCCCGCCCGCTCCATCTCAGAGACGGCAAAGTCGCCCTCCTTATCCTGCCCTACCCGCCCGAAAGCATACACGGGTAAGGTGCAATCGAGCTTTTTTATATCTATCGCCGTAT
>CALDMI010000151.1 GCA_937914815.1 uncultured Clostridia bacterium | reverse complement strand
CTGATATAATCGTCATACTCGTCCGGCGGGACTATCTTATGGAGCTTCACCGCCTCGCCTATTATATCTCCGACCGTCATACGCGGGGAGAGCGACGAATACGGGTCCTGGAATATCATCTGGAACTGCGGGCGCATGCGGCGCAGTGCCTCGCCCTTCAAGTTCTCTATATGCTTTCCGTCAAAGATTATCTCACCGCCGTCCGGCTCATAGAGGCGGAGTATCGTGCGTCCGAGGGTGCTCTTTCCGCAGCCGGACTCACCGACGATACCGACGGTCTTCCCGGGGCGGAGGTTGAACGACACGCCGTCAACCGCTTTCAGATATACGGAGTTTTCCTCCTTGAAAGCCTTCTTTATGGGAAAATACTTCTTTAAGTTCTTTACCTCAAGGATATATTCCGGGGAGGTATTAAGATCATTTATATTTTCAGAATCTTTCATACATTCCGGCGGGTCACTTCTTCCCCGCCTTCTCCTCCTTTATAATATCCTCTGCGCAGTAGCAGGCTACAAAATGCGTCGGCGACACCTGGACCATCGGCGGATAGCCTCCGAGGCACGCCTCGCACCGCTTATCACAGCGGTTTCTGAAATAGCAATGGTCGCGCATATTTACCGGGTTCGGAACGTTTCCGGGTATGCTGTAAAGTCTGTCGACATGCTTTCCGACGGCGGGCTTACTCTTCTGAAGTCCTATCGTATAGGGGTGGAGGGGATTTTTGAAAATCTCCTGAACTGTTCCCCGCTCTACCACCCTTCCGGAATACATGACGACTACATAGTCAACCATCTCGGCAATAACGCCGAGGTCGTGGGTTATAAGCAGAATACTTCCGCTTATCTTGTCCTTGACCTCGCGGAGAAGGTCGAGTATCTGCGCCTGAATTGTAACATCAAGCGCGGTTGTCGGCTCGTCGGCTATTATCAGCCTCGGGTTACAGCAGAGCGCCATGGCTATCATAACTCTCTGTCTCATACCTCCGGAGAGCTGATGCGGATAGTAGGTATATATCCGCTCCGGCATAGCTATTCCGACCATGCGGAGCATATCTATGCTGTGCTCCCGCGCCATTTCCTTTGTCGTGCCGGGGACATGGAAGAGCGACATCTCGTCGAGCTGCTGACCCACGGTAAAGACGGGGTTAAGGCTCGTCATCGGCTCCTGGAAGATCATTGCTATCTCGCGCCCGCGCACCGTCGCCATGTCGTCTATCGGCATCTTCGCAATGTCGACGACCTCCTCGTGCTCGCGGTACACCGGCTTCATCTTCACCTTGCCGAAGCGGTTTTTAAGCTCGGTCATAACCGGCTTTCCGCTCTCGTCAAGAACCGGCTCGCCGTGCTCGTCCTTTTTCTGGACCATAACCGGCTCTGTGCCTATCTTCTCTCTTGCCATGGAGCGGAAGCGTATGCTGCCGCTCACTATCTGTCCCATGGGAGCCTGAACAAGCTGCATAAGCGAGAGGCTCGTCACGGACTTTCCGCAGCCGGACTCGCCGACGACGCCGACGGTCGAGCCCTTAGGAATACTGAAGCTGACGCCGTTTACCGCCTTTACGACACCGTTGTCGGTGAAGAAATAGGTGTGCAGGTCGTCGAACTCGACTATATTCTCGGGGTCCTTCATTTCGGTGAGATAATCCTCACGCTTATAGGAGGCGCGCCTTTTCTGTATCTCCTTTATCATTCTGCGGTTCTCGCGCGCTATGTCGCGGGACTCTTTCGCGTCTATGTAAAGGTTCTTTTTATCGGTCTTTTTCATGATTACCTCCTCGCTTTCGGGTCTACCGCGTCGCGCAGTCCGTCGCCGACGAAGTTAAAGGCGAGAACGGCGAGCACTATGCATATACCGGGAGATATCCAGAGGTTCGGATAAAGGCGGAGCGCCGTATTGTTTGCCGCCGCGTTTATCATATTGCCCCATGTGGCATACTCTGCGGGGAGACCTATTCCGAGGTAGCCAAGCGTCGCCTCGGTAAGTATTATTCCTCCGAGACCGAGAGTCATTGAGACTATCAGCTGCGGGAGGACGTTCGGCACGAGGTGGCGGAATATCTTGCTCGCCGTGGTGAGTCCGCTCGCCTCCGCGCTGAGCATGAAGTCCTGCTCACGGAGGGAGAGTATCTGTCCTCTGACGAGGCGCGCCGTGCCCGCCCAGCCGAAGAAGGTCAGCATCGCCATCATGATATACAGCTTCGCCGGACCCGAGATGTTCTTTGCCTCGAGCGCGACGCCGACTATCATCATCATAGGCATCGTCGGGACGCAGTTGAATATATCGACGATACGCATGATTATCTGGTCAACCCACTTGCCGAAATATCCGGCGAGACCGCCGAGGATAATTCCGAAGAAGGTCTCAAGGATAACGACGACAAAGCCGACGGTCAGCGACACGCGCCCGCCGTACATAAGGCGGGAAAAGACATCAAAACCCTTGTCATCCGTGCCGAGAAGGTGTATCCCGGAGGGCTTCAAGTAGTTTGTGGGGTGGGCGAAGGTGACGATATAGACAGGGTCGCTGCCGTATGTCGGGCTCTTCACCTCGCTTGAATATTCCTCTGTCACCGATGTGCTCTCATCCGCCTCTTTCTCCCCCCATACGAAGGGCAGGAAGCGGAAGAGCGGACCGAGAAAGGAAAATGCAAAGAGCACAAGGAGAATGATAAGACCGGTCATCGAGAGCTTTGAGCGGAAGAACCGCTTCATTACCATTCCGGTAGGGCTCACCGTCCGCCCCGCGGTTTCCTCCTCCTCGCGCGCCTCCTCCTCGAATATGTCCTCGAGGCTCTCGCGCTCCTCGCCGAGTATCTTGGTTTCCTCTGCGTCGAAATTCTCCTCTGTCGGGAGGTCGCGCACAATATCTTCTGTTTTGTTCTTCATGCCGTCCTCCTTATCTTCCGAGCTTGACGCGCGGGTCAACTATCGCGTACATAAGGTCGGAAAGGAGAGTTCCTATGACCGTAAGTACCGCTATGAATACATTGTAGCCCATTATGAACGGAACATCCGCGACGATAAGAGCATCGTACGCGAGCTTTCCTATTCCGGGTATTGAGAACACCGTCTCGGTTATCATTGCTCCGCCAAAGAGGCTCGGCAGTATTCCCGCCATGAGAGTGACGAGCGGGATCATAGTGTTCTTGAATGCGTGCTTGTTTATTACGACCCTCTCCGGCAGTCCCTTTGCCCTCGCGGTACGGACATAGTCCGCGTTCAGAGCCTCAAGAGTGTTCGTGCGCGTGTAGCGCATGAGCGAGCCTATCGAGAGGACGACGAGAACGAACATCGGGAGAACCATGTGCCAGAGCGTGTCGCCGAGGCGCTGTATCCACGTTGCGTTCATGGGCAGGGAGGACGAGGCGATACCTCCGACCTCAAACCAACCGAGCTGTACCGCAAAGAGGCGAATGACGAGCGCCGCCATAAAGAAGGTCGGAAGGCTTATGCCTATCATTGACGTGACGGTGACGCCGTAGTCTATAACGCCGTACTGGTGGGTCGCCGCCTTTATTCCGAGAGGAATTGCTATCGCGAACTGAAGAAGCGTCGCGACGAAGGCTATCGCAAAGGATATACCCATGTTCTGGAATATGACATCGCGCACCGGCTTCTTGTACTTGAACGACATGCCGAAGTCGCCGTGGAGCATATTGAAGAGCCAGCCGAAATATCCTTTCAGAATGGCTACAAAGCCGTCCCACGAGTTTGCGGCGCGGTAGACCGTACCGGATACGACGGCTGTGCCGTCCGAGGCGGTAAGGACAACCTGCCGTATTCCGTCCTCACCCGTCTTGCCGAGCGACCACGTGCCGCTCTCCTTTTCGACAAACTGCTCGTTTATCGTTATGTAGGAGGAATCCTCCCCCTCTTTTCCCTCTCCGGGATTTACCGTCGTGCCCTTCGGTATGACGGTTCCTATTTTATAGATGTAATCGTAGCTGTCGGTTACGGCGTTGTACTGCCTTGAGAGCTCGATACGGGTATCCCCCGTGTCGTATTTTCCGATGTACCACTCGAGGTAAAAGGCGACGAGATTTGCGTCGTTCTCCGCCTTCTGTCGCTCGTATTCCGCCCTCTCCTCACTTGTGAGGTCGTCTCTTTCAAGAAGTTCAGCGACGCGCCTGTCCTCTTTCAGATAGAGCTCGAGGTCGACATCGCGCTTCTCGCTCTTCGCGTTCTTTGTAAACGTTTTACCGTTGTATTCGCTTCCCTCTCCTATTTTCAGTGAGAGATACGCGTCCGGCATCGAAAGACCGTAAAGCTCCTTTATACGGTCGACGTCCTCCTGACGCATCGTCCCCTGTGAGACGGCGGACGAATACTGCTGGTCAACATAGTCGGTAGGCATCATTCGCGCAAGGGCGTAGATGATTATCGAAACGCCGAAGAGGATAAGTATCGACAGCAGCAGCCGCTTGACGATATACTTGAACATATCCATATATGTCTTATGTGTCTCCTGTTCCGGGGCGCGCGCAGGTCGCGCGCCCCCCTTTCCGCCGTGGGCGGTGTTTTTTCGCTGTCCTTATCAGTTATAGGAGAGCTCCCAGATACGGGACAGAAGTCCGTTATAGGGAGAGCGCTCCGACTCCGGCGTCATTGTCGACTCGTCGAGCACGTCCTTGTTATATGCCGACATATCCTTTCTCTGGTAGGTCGGCATCTCGACCGCGAGTTCCATTACGAGGTCAAGCGCCTGCTTATATATTGCCTTACGCGACTCCTGATCCGTCGTGGAGCGTCCCGCGTCGATAAGCTCGGAGAGCTTTACTATCAGCGCGTATTCGTCGGAGTAAGCCTCGGTATTCTTTCCCGCCTTTATCTGCTTATAGCCCCAGTTGCTCGTCGAGCTCGCCTGAGAGTCCATGTGATAGACCTGATACATATCCGGGTCTATCGTCGACGACCATGCGGCAGCCCATATGGAGAGCTTTCCGGACGAGAGGTCGGAGAGTGCGGTCTGCGAGGTAACAACCTTTACCTCCATGCCCGCGCTGTTGAGTATCTCGGCTGCGCGAAGGAACATTGCATATGCCGGGTGGTCGGTAGAGCCGCCGGCTATCGTCAGGCGGTAGTTCTGCCCGGCAAGGCGGTCGAGACCGAAGCCGTCTATATTCTTCTGATATACTCCGTCTACAAGCTCATATCCGTCTGCCTCAAGAACCTGTCTTATCTCGGTTCCGGTCTTGTCGAACTTGTAGTAAGGCTCTGTCGCGTCATCGGGATATGCCCATGAGGTCGTCGACATCGGGCGGTAGATGAGCTCGCAAAGGTTGCCCTTATAGTAGTTTTCCTTGATTATCGCGGTGTTCATCGCCATCATTATAGCCTGCCGCACCGACTTGCTCGGTATGAAGCGGGGGTTGATGCCGACATAACCGTAACCTGATGTCTTTATCTCGACATGTCCGAGACCCGCGTTGTTCGCATCGGCTATATTATCCTGCGTTGCGCTCGGGTCGCCGTAATCTATATCGCCGTTGATAAGCGCGTTTATTATCTGGTCGGAGGCGACAACCTTGTATCTCATATACTTTATCTTCGCGTTCGAGATACCCTCTCCGAGAGTCTCAAAGTAGGTGTTTCTCTCGTAGTAGACAAAGTTGTTATTGAAGAAGGTATCGCTCGTCGGAGTTCCCTTGCCCTGCGCGTTTGACGCCTTGTAGGGGCCCGCGCCGACGGGGAGACCGACCTTATCGGGGGCGTTTATAACCTCGTTCATGAAGGTTATGTTACCGAAGTCAAGACCGAACTCGCTCACTCCGTCGAACGCCGCTATATAATCCTTGCCGTTATAGTCGTGCGTGGAATAGTAGTGCATCGGGGAGACGGTGAAGGAGAAGTTGTATATCGCCTTCGGGTCGACGTCGTTTATCTTTATGGAGAGAACGTCGTGTCCCTCGGCGTAATCGACGCCGTCAAAGGACCTGACATCGCTTCTTGTGGTGATACCGGTGATGTTCGGAACAAGTCTCTTGTTGTTTGCGAAGTAATCGCTCTTTGCCTCAGCCGTGAAGAGGTCGAGAATGGTATTCGCGGTGCCCCATGAGCGGAGGACCCTCTCAAAGTTTTCGGCATAGGTCTTCTCTACCGCGGTATCTCTGAAATAGGAAGAATAAACGGTATCTATGCAGTACTGCTTTATGGCGTCAGCCTCGGAGAGGTCCTTGTGAGAGTCGATATAATCCTGTATATCTGCGTAGATCTCCGCCGCGGCAGTCTCGTCGAGCTTATAGTTTCCGTCCTCGTCCTTTACGAGCTTGCCCGCCTCGTCACGGAGGAGGAGCTCGCTGTAGCCGCCGTCGTTGTAGAGGAATATCTGCCACTCCTCGGTGAAGTTCCAGTCCTTGTAGGACTCCTTGTCAGTTGCGTTGTAGTCTGCCTCGAGCTCTTTTCTGAAGGTCTCGGCAATGGTGAGGAAGTCCTCTCTTGCCTTTGCCTCGTCGTACCCCGCGGGAAGAGTCGGCTTGTCCGCCGAGCTTACGCCGAGACCGTAGACCTTGACAAAGTCGATAAGATTCTGGATACGGATATTTGCCTCGGACACAAAGGTGTCGTCGAAATCCGAGGAGGAGCCGTCCGAAATATCGCCGAGCTTCTGCTGGCGGTAGTTCTGAAGTCCGACTATATCCGTCGAATAAATGGTTGCCGAGCCGGTGTACGCCGGGTCAAGGTAAACATAGAGGTTGAAGAGGACGTCCTTTATCGTGAGCGGCTCGCCGTCCGAGAACTTTATTCCGTTCTTGATAAGAAACTCATACGTGGTGTACCTCTTGCCGTTTTCCGTTGTCTCGCGTATGGTATACGCAAGGGCGACGGTCGGCTCATTCTCACCGCAGACGATGTTACCGTTCTTGTCTGTGCTTAACATTCCGACCTGCGTGTGGCTGATTATAGCCGAGTCATACGCCGAGGTCGAGAAGAATGGGTTGAACACGCCGTCCGGAGTCTGTATGCTCATCGAGAACGGGCGCGTCTCGGTGTCGTACTTCTTCGTATCGCCCCCATCGTCCTTCGGGGCGCAGTTCACCGCGCTTATGATAGTCAGGGTAAGCATAGCGATAACGAGAAGCAGAGACACAATGCGTCTTTTTGTCTTCATTTTTCGTATATCTCCTTGAAATTTATTAACCGTTTACATCGCGGAGGGTGACATTGAATACAGAGTCCGAAATGTCCTCCGCCCTCGTTCCGTCTGTGACAGCTACCGACGCAACCGTGCTTGTCGGCGCCTCCGCTATATCATAGGTGAGTGTGCCGTTCAAGGTGAAGTGCTCAAATTTCGCACCCGTCTTTATCTCCTCCGCGAGGAGAGCAACCTTGTATTCTCCCATAAGCGTCGCGCGGAAGGTCACGCTCACTCCGTCAAACGTCACGTTGCGGAATTCAGTATTTTCTCCGAGGGTGGTGAAGAGACCGAAGCCGGACTTCTTGTTCCGGTTCCCCTCCGTATTCAGGGTTATCCCCGAGACGGTGTGTCCGTTACCCTCTATTTTTGCGTTGTACTTTGTCGCTACCCATGTCTTTCCCGTGAAGTCTATATCCGATGCAAGATAGATGTTTTCGCCGGAGGATATCGCGTTTTTCATCTCGTCCGCCGTCGAAACTATCGTCCATTCGCCCTCTATGAAGTCGACGTATACGCGGCTGTCGCCGTCGGTGTACGCGAACGGCCACTCGAACGCCTCTGTTTTCTCTGCGTCCTTATAGTAGCCGAGGAGAGTGTAGCCATCCTTCTTCGGGGCGAAGAGCGACATCGGCTTATTGAGTATGCCGCCCGGGGTGCCTATCGAGGTCATGACGGTCTCTCCCGTCGCTATATCCACGTAGAGAAGATTTGACTGACGGAGGAGGTTTGCGTAGAGGGTCATGTCCGCGCTCACCTTATCGCTCTCAAACGACCATTTCCGCTCGAGGATGACCCTGCCGGTCTCGCTGTCGACGCGGGGGTTGCCGTCCGCGTCAAGCTTTGCCGTATACCAGCCCTCAATATAGTAGCCGGACACCGGGGAGAGCTTGAAATCGTCGCTGAAGCCCGGCTGTATGCCGACGAGCCCGCCGGACTTTACCCCGAGGTACTGGTCCGGGCAGTTCGCGTCAAGGCTGCCGATATTGTAATTGAAGGTTACAAGATAGTCATAGGACTTCTCCGTCTGCCCCCCTCCGCAGGAGGAGAGCAGCAGGATTACAGCCAGAAGAGCGCCGGAGAGCAGATATAAAATACCTTTTCTTTTCAAAGCGGTCATCTTCCTTTCTTCTTTTTGATGAGTATTACCGCGAGGACGGCACCGCCCGCGACGAGGAGCGCCGCGGCGACGGATATTATCACGATAACCGCCACGGGGAGCCCGCCGCTCTTTTCATAAGTCATGGGCGAGGAGAACTCACTGTCCGCATAGCCGTCGCCGACAGCCTTTACGGTTATCGACTGTCCGGCAGTAAGGCGGACGCGCCGCTCTGCGGTAGTCGTCTCATCTCCGCCGTCTATACGGTATACGTAGCCGGTCGCACCGGGGACGGCGTCCCACTCCGCATATCCGTCGTCGGTTATTCTGACGACGGGGGTTGCGAGGGTCTCGCGGCTGTCCCCTGTGCTCTCGACATTCAGGAGCACCTTTGCGGTATAGGTCTTGTCGCGGTCGGTGTAGCTCACGGTCACGAAGTCGTCATCGGCGGAGAGCACGGTCTTGTCTATCGTATAATCTCCGCTGCCGAGCGTCAGCTCCGACTCATCGGAATAGATTACCTTTACAACCATGCCGGCAGGGTCAAAGCTCTCGCCCGCCTTATAGCGTATTCTGTCGGGAGTCTTCGATATTTCGAGCTTGTCTATTGTGACCGGCGCGCCGAGGCGCTCCTTCGCAGTTCTTATTGCAAGCTCATAGTCAAGGAGGGTCTTGTACTGCTCCTCGCAGAGCGCTATCTGCTCCGAAAGGGTCACCTTGTTGTACGCGCGGCGGGCAGCGAGGGAGAGCGACGCGACGGCGTCAAGGTCTGCGAGGCTGCCGGCTGAGGCTATGCTGTCAAGCGGAATTTCCGCAAGCCGGGCGATAGCGTCCATTGCCGCATGCGTCGTGTCGTCCGGGAGCGCCTCGTCGGTCTTT
>CALDMI010000150.1 GCA_937914815.1 uncultured Clostridia bacterium | reverse complement strand
CGGGCATGTTTTCGGCGAGAACGTATACCCGAAGTTCTCCGTGCTCAACCCCGAGTTTACCTTTACGGTGCCGCGCTATCAGATGATCTCCGGCATTTATGACATTATGTCGCACATCATAGAGCAGTACTTCTCCGGAGAGGACGACAACACGAGCGACTACATTGCCGAGGGGCTCCTCCGCTCGCTCATTCACGCGGCGAACATAGCGGCAAAGAACCCGACCGACTACGAGGCGAGGAGCAACATCATGTGGACCGCCACATGGGCGCTCAACACCCTTATCTCAAGGGGCAAGAGCGAGGACTGGATGGTTCATATGCTCGGGCAGGCGGTGGGCGCCTACACAAATGCAACGCACGGAATGACCCTCGCGGCGGTGTCAATGCCCTACTACCGGCACATTCTTCCCTACGGTGTCAAAAAGTTCGCGCGCTATGCCGTAAGTGTCTGGGGCGTCAACCCGGAGGGAAAGAGCGAGCGCGAGGTCGCCGAGGAGGGACTCTCTAAAATGGAGAAGTGGATGCGCGGTCTCGGTCTTGTCATGAGGCTCCGCGATCTCGGCGCAACGGCGGAAATGGTGGACGGCATAGCCTCCGCTACCTTTGTGATGGACGGCGGCTACAAGGTCCTCACCCCGGACGAGATAAAGGAAATACTCCGTGAGAGCCTTTAAGGAGGAGATATGAGCAAGGTACTTATAATATCAACGAGTCTGCGCGGGAACAGCAACTCGGAGTATCTCGCGAGAGAATGTGAGCGCGGGGCGCGCGAGGCGGGACACGAGGTTGAATTTGTCTCCCTCAAGGGAAAGAATATAGGCTACTGTATCGGTTGCCTCGCCTGTCAGCGCACGGGACACTGCGTCATAAGGGATGACGCGGCGGCACTCTGCGATGCGGTCGGTGGTGCGGATATTCTCGTATTCGCGACGCCGATATACTACTATGAGATGTCCGGACAGATGAAAACCCTGCTCGACAGGCTCAATCCCCTCTTCCCCACCGACTACCGCTTCAGAAAGGTTTACATGATAGCCACGGCGGCAGAGGACGGTGAGTATGTTTTTGAAAAGGCTTACAACGGGCTTCTCGGCTGGGTCGACTGCTTTGAGCGGGCGAAGCTCTCCGGGTCCCTGACCGGGGGCGGGCTCACCGACGGGGGCGAGGCGAGAGGTGACGAGGCTGCCGCGCGGCGCGCGTATGAGCTCGGCAAATCAATATAAAATCATCTCTAAGAAACATAAAAAAGAAAGCCCCTGTGCGGCGGATATTCTCTGCTGCACAGGGATTTTTCATACACGGGGTATGGGTAATTATTATTTTATCTCTTCGCGGCTGCCGTCCTTATAAACGAGAGTTACAAAAAATCTGTCGGAATATCTGTCGCCGTATGCGTGTTTTGTACGGGCAAAAATCCGGAGAATCCCGTCCCATTCGTCGGAAAATTTCTTTGCGACGCCCTCAAATCCGACGAGCTCAATATCCGCCCAATCACCGAGCATATCGGTAAGGCAATCCCAGAGCGCGTCAAGATTTTCGCCGTAATAATCCGGGAAATCCAAATCACGCATCAGCGCCTCGTGAATCTGAATGAAATATTTTACATCCGAAAAGTCAACTCTGTATTTGCGCATATCTTCTCTTTTCATATTTTGCCCGTCGCTTATTGTTTTTGTTCGTTGTAATGCTTTTTCGCGCGCCAGCCCGCGGGGCTGACGCCGTAGGTCTTGCGAAAGAGCTTTGAAAACAGGGACGCGTCCTCATATCCGCATCTCTCGGCGGTATCCCTTACTCCGGCGCCGGCATGAAGGTATTCCGACGCCGCCCGCATACGCGTCATGAGAAGATAGTCCCGGATACTCATTCCGGTTTCCTTATGGAAGAGGCGGGTCAGGTACCTGCGATTCACGTGGAGGCGCGTGGCTAACGCCTCTATACTGATACGGTTCATATACGTTGCGTCAATGTAACTCTTTACTTTCCTTACGTACTCGTTTCCGACGGTCTTTCTGCCCCCGAACAGCTCGTCATAGAGACGAAAGAGGGCGGAGGCGAGGACATACTCGGAGGTATCGGCGCGCGAGGTCGCTACGGAAAAGAGTTGCGTTACCGGGGCGGTGGCGTCAAAGACCGGCGGCAGCTCTGCCATTCTCTCCGAGAGTGTGCCGTCAAAGCCTATCCATGCGTAATGCCACGGGTCGGCGGTATCTGCCGAGTATACCGTCTCGTCCCCCGGAAGAATACGGAATATCTGCCCGGCACTGACGGGATACGTGACTCCGCAGCAGGTGTAGTTCCCGCGACCGGAGAGGACGCAATGAAGAAGCACATACTGTCTGACGTACGGACCGAAGCTCTGACCTCGGGAGCACTGCTCCTGTCCCGCGACAACCGGATTCAGGTCCGAGAAGTGACGGTTTACAAGCAGGACGTAGTTTTCTATGCGGTGATTTTCCATCTCCATTTCTTTATCTCCTCTCACTTATATAGTTCCATTATGCCATATTTTTCTCCGTTATGCAATTGACTTTGCAAAAAAAATCGGTATAATGAAATCAGAGCCGCGGCGAACCGCGGAAAATATGCGGAGGATCACAATGAAGCTTACGTTTATGGGTGCCGGCAGTACCGTCTTTTCAAAGAACGTTATCGGCGATACCATGCTGTGCGACGAATTTCATGACGCGGAGATAGCGCTCTACGACATTAATGCAGAGCGGCTGGAGGAGTCCTATCTCCTTATAACCAAGATGAACGAAAATCTCAACGGCGGCAAGGCTACGATAAAGAAGTACCTCGGCGTCGAAAACCGCAAGGACGCGCTCCGCGGGGCGGACTTTGTCGTCAATGCGGTGCACATCGGGCTCTACGACCCCTGCACAATCATCGATTTTGAGATACCGAAGAAGTACGGTCTCCGTCAGACTATCGGCGACACGCTCGGAATAGGCGGAATATTCCGCGGGCTCCGCACTATTCACGTAATGAAAGATTTTGCCCGCGACATCGAGGAGGTCTGCCCCGATGCATGGTTCCTCAACTACACGAATCCGATGGCTATCGTTTCGGGCTACATGCAGAGGTACACGAACGTAAAGACCGTCGGTCTCTGCCACAGTGTGCAGGTCTGCGCGTGGGAGCTGCTGCGCGACCTTGACATGCTCGACAAGCTCGACGGCTGTATAACCAAAATTGCCGGAATAAACCACATGGCATGGCTGCTCGAAATCAGAGATAAGGACGGTAACGATCTCTACCCTGAGATAAAGCGCCGCGCGAAGATAAAGAACGCGACCGAAAAGCACAAGAACATGGTGCGCTTTGACTACATAGACAAGCTCGGCTACTACTGCACCGAGAGCAGCGAGCACAACGCGGAATACAACCCGTTCTACATAAAGAAGAACCGCCCCGACCTCATTGAAAAATTCAACATTCCCCTCGACGAGTACCCCCGCCGCTGTGTCGACCAGATAGCGCGGTGGAAGAAGCAGAAGGAGCTGCTCATGTCCGGCGGTATGATAGATTTCCACCGTTCCGACGAATACGCCTCTCACATTATGGAGGCGATAGTCACGGGTGTCCCCTACAAGATCGGCGGAAACGTAATAAATCACGGAATGATCTCAAACCTGCCGTCCGAGGCGTGCGTCGAGGTGCCCTGCCTTGTTGACAAGAGCGGAATAACCCCGACGTATGTCGGCGACCTGCCCCTGCAGCTC
>CALDMI010000149.1 GCA_937914815.1 uncultured Clostridia bacterium | reverse complement strand
TATGAGAAACCGGTTTGAAGAGTTTACAGTAACGATACTCCGCCTGTCGAGGAGTCTGCAGCGACTGCGCGAGGGGGAAATGGAGAAGTACGGTCTGCGCGGAAAGCATGTCATGTGCCTCTATTACCTCGGGTGTCACCCGGAGGGGCTGACGGCTGTGCAGCTCACCGCGCTGTGCGAGGAGGATAAGGCGGCTGTCTCGCGCACCCTCGCCGCACTTATCGAGCGGGGCTTCGTCTCCTCGGAGACCGTGGAGGGGCGGCGCTCCTACCGGACGCTCCATTTTCTCACCGACGAGGGGCGCGCCGCGTCAAGGGCGCTGAACCGGAGTATAGCCGCGGCACTGAACTACGGCGGGCACGGACTTACATATGAGCAGTGGAGAAATTTCTGTATAACGGCGGACAGGATAAACAGCAACCTGTCGCAATATATTGAAGATAAAGGCGCCGGCGGACCGGCAGGTACTTATGATGAAACAGAAAAAGAAGAATGACGGCACGGGATATGTCCACGATATAAGGGATATAACCAGCGTACGAGACCTTGTGCTTTCGAGCTGTGAGCTGTACGCGGACAACATAGCGTTTCTCTGGCGGGATAAGGAGGGGACGCACACCGTCACCTACCGCGAGGCGGGGGAGAATATCCGCGCCGTCGCGACAGAGCTCTCCGCAATGGGGCTACGGGGAAAGAAAATAGCGGTAATGGGGGACAACTCCTATCAGTGGGCGCTCTCCTACCTTGCGGTCTGCTCCGGCGTCGGCATAATTATGCCGGTCGACAAGGACTACGGGGCAGAGCAGCTTGAATTTGTAATGCGCGATTCGGGCGCCGCGGCGATAATCTATCAGGACAGGCTCGAAAAGACGGTGAACGCCGCCTGCCCCGATGCCGTGACAATATCTTTCTCGACATTCCCCGCGCTTATCGCCGCAGGGCGGGAAAAAATCGCGGCGGGGGACACGGGATATGATACGTACAGCCTGAACCCGCATGACTTCGGCGTACTCCTCTACACCTCCGGCACAATGGGTGTCGCAAAGGGGGTAATGCTCTCACAGTACAACATAGCCTCAAACGTAATGGAGGCTATGCGCGTTATCCATGTGTATGAGGGCGATCGCGCGCTCTCGGTTCTCCCGCTCCACCACACATATGAATGTGTCGCGGGCTTTCTCTCGTTTTTCTTCTCCGGCGCGTCGATAGCCTATAATGCGTCGCTCCGCACCCTTATGGGTGATCTCCGTGAGCTTCAGCCGACGGTGCTTGTCGTCGTCCCGCTCCTTATCAGCACTTTCTATAAAAAGATAAGAACAAAATACCGCGAGATGAAGTGCGGAAAGCTCATCTACTGTCTGCAGTGCGGTCTTGCCGCAATGCTCCCGAAGGGTGGGCGGCGGCGCGTCTTCGGCGCGGTGCACCGCATATTCGGCGGTCGCGTGCGCGCTTTCCTCTGCGGGGCTGCGCCCCTGCCGCCGGAGGTGTTCTCGGCGTTCGTACGCTACGGCTTCGATGTATTCACGGGCTACGGGCTGACAGAGACCTCCCCGGTCTGCACGATGCACAGCGACTGGTACCGCTCGCCTGACGACGTCGGGCACCCGATAGCCGGCGTCCGCGTCCGTATAACCGACCCGGACGAGAACGGAGAGGGAGAGATAGCGATACGCGGAAACAACGTGATGATAGGCTACTATAATAACCCGGAGGAGACCGCAAAGGTCCTGCGCGACGGGTGGTTCTATACCGGGGATATAGGTATAAGAAAGCCGAACGGCGCGATAAAGATAACCGGGCGGGCGAAGAGCATGATTGTCACCGAGGGCGGAAAGAAAATTTTCCCCGAGGAGCTCGAATCCTGCCTTATGAACAGCGACCTTATCGGCGACTGCTTCGTGTTCCAGAAGCCGGATAACGGAAATATCGTCGCCTCGGTTATACCGAGCGATGAGGCGGGGAAGAGCGAGGACGGCGAGGCAGCCGTCGCGGAGTACATAAAGAGCGTGAACGATAAGTTCCCGGCGTACAAAAAGATTCGCTCGTTCATTCTCCGGCATATCCCGTTTGAGAAAACCTCGACGAAAAAGACAAAGCGGTTCAGCGAGTCGAACCTCTCGACGGAGGGGGAGATAAAGCTCGATTCCTCCCGTGCCCTCCCCGGCGGAGATAAAGAGAAGTCCGGAGAGAAGAGCAAAAAGTAATACTTGTTTTCTGCGGCTGTGGCAGGGCGCGTTGCGCCATATGTCACAGCCGCTTTGCCTTTATTGTCACAATGTCCAAAAGCGAGGGTCGGGGAGTGGCAAATTTCTATCTGTGGCAGAGGGCGAAAAAACTTGACAAGGCGGGGAAATGAGTGTAAGATATATTCATTGATTTTTCGCGCAGATATGCGGGAAATCCCGAAAAAATGGCGATATACGCCGGTAAAGAGGTGAAAATATGAGAACCGTACCCGAATATTTCGGCAGTCTTGTGTTCGACGACAGGGTCATGAAGGCAAAGCTCCCGACCGAGGTCTACGACGCAATCAAGAAAACAATAAGCGAGGGCGCGCGGCTTGATTCCGAGCTTGCGACGGCTGTCGCCGCGGCGATGAAGGATTGGGCGGTGGAGCACGGCGCCACGCACTTTACCCATTGGTTCCAGCCTCTTACCGGTATAACAGCCGAAAAGCACGACAGCTTCATCTCCCCCTCGCCCGACGGCGGCGTGATAATGGAGTTCTCGGGCAAGGAACTCATAAAGGGGGAGCCGGACGCCTCCTCTTTCCCCTCCGGCGGACTGCGCGCGACCTTTGAGGCGCGCGGATATACCGCATGGGACCCGACCTCTTACGCGTTCATAAAGGATAACACCCTCTGCATACCGACGGCGTTCTGCTCCTACGGTGGCGAGGCGCTCGATAAAAAAACTCCGCTCCTCCGCTCTATGCAGGCGCTGAACAAGCAGGCGCTGCGCATACTCCGCCTCTTCGGAAACGAGGATGTAAAATGCGTGCGCACCTGCGTCGGACCCGAGCAGGAATATTTCCTTATCGACAGGGGCGTGTATGAAAAACGCAAGGATCTTATCTTCTGCGGGCGCACTCTTTTCGGGGCAAAGCCGCCGAAGGGACAGGAGATGGACGACCACTATTTCGGGACTATAAAGCCGCGCGTCGCCGCATATATGGCGGATCTTGACGAGGAGCTCTGGAAGCTCGGGATTCTCGCAAAGACCGAGCATAACGAGGTAGCCCCCGCACAGCATGAGCTCGCCCCGATATACACGACAACCAACATAGCGACCGACCATAACCAGCTCACAATGGAGATAATGCAGAAGGTAGCCGCCCGTCATGG
>CALDMI010000148.1 GCA_937914815.1 uncultured Clostridia bacterium | reverse complement strand
CGGCTTTGTAATAGCCGTCATATCCTCGCAGGGCTCTATATCCACCGTCGGGCTCCTTATCGGTAATGGCGCGCTCGTCTCGGTGCTTATGATAACCCTCGTTCTCCCCTCCGTACTCTTTGTGCTCGATAAATTCATTCTCGCCCTCTCGCTCGGCAAATCCGGCAAGGGCGGCAATGGCGAAGAGAAACAGGGCGGCGCGGAAAAGGGCTGAAAACCGAACACGGGTATAGGGCAAATCAGAATAAAATCCCGCCGCGGGTATTTCACCGCGGCGGGCAACTTTTTATTTTTGTTTTTTCAGGGTTATTTTGCTGTCCGTTTTCGCCTTTCTCTTATTTCCGAGCGCCGTGAGCCATGAGAAGAAGCGGTCTATCGCATGCTCGAGCGGGCGGCGGAAGAACTGAATGAGGAGACAGACGGCGGAGCCGGCAAGGAGCGTCACGGCGAGAATCAGCGGGCGCTCAAACGCCGCCGAGAGCCGCAGGTCAATGGCGTTCCAACAGCAGAAGAGGAAGCAGGCGCTGCCCGCGACCATAAACGCGGTGAGCCCCACGACGACGGCGCGCCACTTTGTATACGGACGGCAGAGGAAGATGAGGTTTATAAATCCGGTGAGCGTTATGGATATTGTCGCGACGGCAGAACACTCCAGGGCAGATATGACCCCGACCTTTGCAAGTATCAGAAGAACAAGCACCGGGACAAAGAGCGCTATCGCATTCGGAATAGCCTTACACATTACGGTGGAGAGAAACGACCCCTCGATACGCTTATTATTCGGCTCAAGGGCGAGGAGAAACGCGGCTATGCCTATTATAAAGGTTTCAAGTAAGAAGAGGCTCTTCGGCTGGAGGGGATAGAGCGAGAGGGTCGCCGCAGTGAAGAGCGAGAGGA
This sequence comes from uncultured Clostridia bacterium, assembly GCA_937914815.1. Lineage (GTDB taxonomy): Bacteria > Bacillota > Clostridia > Oscillospirales > CAG-272 > UBA1740. The sequence goes on along the minus strand of CALDMI010000148.1, from coordinate 9,917 downwards.
AGATAGTGAAGAAGGTTTTCATAAGGAAGAGCGACGCCGACTGTCGCACATTGTTTATGCACCTGCGCCCCTCGTTCACTATATCCGGCAGGGTCGAGAAATCGGAGTTCTGGAGGACTATCTGCGAGATCTTCCTCGCGACATCCGAGCCGTCCGCCATTGCTATCGAGCAGTTGCTCTCTTTCAGGGCGAGGGTGTCATTCACTCCGTCGCCCGTCATGGCGACGGTATGCCCGTTTGCTTTCAGGGTCTTTACAAGAAGGACCTTCTGCTCCGGGGTGACGCGCCCGAAAACGGTATACTCCTCTGCCATTTTTGCGAGGGTCTCGTCATCGACCCCATCACAGGAGACATATTTCTCATATCCGGTAACGCCGACGCGCCCGGCAATGGTCGAGACGGTCTCGGCATTATCTCCGGAGATTATCTTTATGCGCACATCCTGCGACTGGAACGCGGCTATCGTATCGGCGGCATTAGGTCTTATCCTGTCGCTTATCGCTATGAGCCCGACGGAGACGCCCTCCGTGTCAAGGGTATCATGCCTTGCGAGGACGAGGACGCGCTTTCCGTCCCTTGCGAGGGCGGAAATCTCCGCCTCCTGCTCCTCTGTAAGCTTGCAGGGTACGAAGTGCGGCGCGCCGACGGTAAAGGAGCCGAGCCCCTCTATCTCTGCGGCGGAATACTTTCTCTCGGAGGAGAACGGGATACGGGAGAGAATATTACGGCTCCTGTCCGCGCCGAATTTTTCTATCAGGGCGCGGGATGTATTATTGAGGCTCTCCTCCGCGCCCTCAAGCGCCGCCATAACGGTGGCTATATATTCTTCGTCAAAGCCGTCAGCCGGTATCACGCCGTCGACGCACATTGTGCCGTCGGTTATCGTGCCGGTCTTATCAAGGCAGAGGACATCCGCGCGGGCGAGCATTTCTATCGAATACATGTCCTGAACAAGCGTTCTCTTCCTCGCGAGCTTTAAGACGCTTAGCGTCAGGGTCAGGGTGACGAGGAGGTATATACCCGCGGGAATCATACCTATGACCGAGCCGCTCGTGCTCTCTACGGCTCTTTTCAGAATATCCGCGGCGGGGACGCCGTCCTTTATAAGCGCCTGTCTGTTACAGAAGAAGAGGAGCACCGTCATCGGCACCATGAATATTCCTATGTATTTAAGAAGAGTACCGAGGTCGCGGAAGAGGTCTGACTGCGGCTTTCTGAAATTCTTCGCCGCGTGCTCAAGCTTATGTATATAGTTATCGTTTCCGACGGCGACGACGCGGACGAAGACCGCGCCGCTCACAATAAAGCTCCCGGCGAGGACGCGCGCCCCCTCCCCTTTCTTCACGGCGTCTGACTCTCCTGTCAGCATGCTCTCGTTTGCCTCCGCGTATCCGGAGATAACCACCGCGTCTGCGAGGACCTGATTCCCGGTCTCGAGCCGCATGACATCTCCGAGGACGACATCCGAGGACGGGATTGTCACAAGAGTGCCGTCGCGCACGACCCTCGCATGCGGGTCGGTCGTCATCGAGAGCTTCCCCACCGTATATTTCGCCCGTATCTCAAGGAAGGTCGAGATAAGGACATTCGGAATTATTATGAAAAGGAAGGTAAGGTTTCCGAAGCTTCTGAATATGACGAGGAGCACCGCCACGATAGCCCAGACCATATTGAAAAATGTAAACAGATTGTCGGTTACTATGCGAAGATAGCTCTTACCGTTTCTGTCCTTGGATACATTCCGCTTTCCCTCTGCGGCGAGGCGCACCGCCTCATCCGTCGTCAGCCCCCCGGGCAGCGCGGTGTTTACGGTTTCTTCTGTTGTCACAAATCTCTCCCTCTCCCACGGTAGCATGAGATGCCGTGCGGGTGAAATAATAAAGGTAATACAAACAATATAATATCATATATTTTCTTTTTTTGCAAGCCCCGAGGAGGGAGAAGATACGGCTTTTTTCGCGCCGGTTATTTTACATTATTCTCCATATTCCGAGCCGTCGGGCGGGCGAAAGGTTGACAAAAAGGGGTATTTGTGCTATAATCTTTGAATGTCGCCGCATCTGCGGCGGCAAAACACCCGGGAGGGTGCCGAAAGGAGAGACGGAAAATGAAGTCCCGAGAGACCCCGATAAAGACGGTTTACTACCGGGATGAGCTCTCCGACGAGTTCTCCGCGGCGGTGATAGTCCCAAAGAAAATAGACGGGAGCTACCGCTATCTTCGGCGCGGATTTTTCGCCCGGCTCGCACACGTATTTTTCTACCGCGTCATCGCCATACCGCTGGCGTTCTGCTACCTAAAAATAAAATTCCGCCACCGTATCATAGGGCGGGAAAAGCTCCGCCCCTATAAAAGAGCGGCGCGCTTTATCTACGGGAACCACACACAGCCGACGGCAGACGCGCTCATCCCTACATTCATAACCCACCCCGAAAACGCCTATGTGATAGTCCACCCCGCGAACGTATCGATGCCGGTGCTCGGACATGTGACGCCCTATATCGGCGCGCTCCCTCTGCCGGACGGGCTCGCCGCGGTGAAGAATTTCAACGCGGCGCTCGACACCCTTGTCTCCTCCGGCTCTCCGGTCTATATCTACCCGGAGGCGCACATATGGCCCTACTATACCGGCATACGCCCGTTCGGCGACAAGTCGTTCATGTACCCCGTAAAATACGGCGCGCCGGTATTCTGCTTCACAAACGTCTACAAGAAAAGAAAGCACGGAAAATCCCCTGCGATAGTCACATATATTGACGGTCCCTTCTTCCCGGACAGCAAACTGCCGCGCGACAAGGCGCGGGAGGCTCTCCGGTGCTGTATACTCTCCGCCATGAGGGAGCGCGCCGCGCTCTCCGACTGCGAATACATCCGTTATCTGCCGATAGCGGACGAAAGGAAAATTTCAGAATGATGAATGTCATGTTCGCGGGTAACAGCCGCGTTTTTGACGGAATACTCACCTGCGCGCTGTCGATATTCCGCCGCTCAGAGCAAAAGTGCGGCATACATTTCTACGTTCTCACAATGGATGTAAGCCACATAAAGCCGGAGTACACGGCGATAGACGACTCTGCCATTGCCTTTCTCGACAGGGTGGCAAAGGAATATCACCCCGACAACTGCTTTACGAAAATCGATGTAACCGACCTCTACCGCGAGGAGTTTGACGCCTGCCCGAACGAGGACGCCTACTGCTCCCCCTATACCCTCATACGCCTGTTTGCGGACAGGCTCACGCTCCCGGACAAGATACTCTACCTCGACGCCGACATAATGTTCAACCGTGACATCGACCTGCTCTACTCCGTCGATGTATCGGGTGTCGAATACGCCGCGGCGAGAGACCACTACGGAAAATATCTCGTCAACCCGCATTACATAAACGCGGGCGTCATACTCATGAACCTTCAGAAAATGCGCGAAACCGGAATACTCACGAGGGCGCGCGCGCTTCTGCGCGCAAAAAAACTCCCGTTTGCCGACCAGTCCGCACTGATACGCTCAACTACCTCAAAGCTGCTTCTTCCACAGAAATTCAACGATCAGAAGTTTCTTCATAAGCACACGGTGGTGCGCCACTTTTCAAAGCGTCTCTTCTGGCTCCCCTACCCCCACACCGACAACATAAAGCAGTGGGATGTCAGCAGGGTTCACCGCGTGTTCGGCTACTATTGCTTCGACGATATCCTCTACGAATATATATACCTTCGCAAGACCTATGACAAGGAGATAAAACAGAATGAACGCTAAACCGATAATTCCGGTATTCTACGCCTGTGACGATAATTTCGTGAAATTCACTATGGTGTCGATAGCCTCGATGCTCGAAAACGCGTCTGACGAATACCGTTACGAGATACACATACTCCATACCGATATACACCCCGAGACAATGAACGCGGTCTACCGTATGCAGCGCCCGGGGGTCGAGATAAGATTTGACAACGTGAGCGCATATCTGCGCTCGATTTCCGATATACTCCCGATACGCGACTACTACACGAAAACGACCTACTTCCGCCTCTTTATCGCCGAGATGTTCCCCGCTATAAAGAAAGCAATATATATCGACAGCGACACCGTCGTCATCCGTGACATATCGAAGATGTACGAGGTCGAGCTGACGGATAACGACTGGCTCGGCGCCTGCCACGAGCAGGCAATGGTACAGGAGGATGTCTACGGCACATATGTTGAGCGCTGTCTCGGGATTGACAGAAACAACTACTTCAACGCCGGTGTGCTCCTCATAAACTGTGAGCAGTTCAGAAGGCAGAACATACTCGGAAAATTTGCCGCTATGCTCCGCGTCTACAACTTCGTCGTGACACAGGACGAGGATTATCTGAACGTCATATGTCACGGGCATGTGAAATTTCTGCATCAGGGCTTCAATACCGAGGTGTTCGGAGTTATTCCGATTCCGGAGAACGAGATATGCGTGCTCCACTATATAATGGTGTCGAAGCCGTGGCATTTCCCGGACTGCCGGTACGGCGAGTACTTCTGGGAATATGCCGCAAAGACCGAGGTCTACCGCGATATACTGAAAATCGCGGAGAATTACACCGACGAGCAGAGGAAAGCCGACTTTGACTCCTGCGATCGGCTCGCCGCCCTCGCCAGAAGCGAGACCCTGCGCGAGGACAACTACCTGAACACGCAAAAAAAAAATAACTGTTCACCCGACAGACAGAAAATCCTCGATAAAATAGACCTCTTTGAAACCGAGGGACGGTTTGACGAGGATGTGGAAGACGACCCGCCCGGGAGACCGATAATGCCCTCCGAGGTCGACTATACACAGGAGAAAATCCGTACACGGGTCATGGCTAAGTTCTCTCACTTCGTCGCGAAGCGGTATCTTAACCACATAGTGAAAAACGGAGATCTCGTTGTAAAGGAGATTATAGGCTCAGAGAACCTCGACTCCGTCTGCTCCGGTGCTGTTCTGACCTGCAACCACTTCAACGCCATGGACAGCTTTGCCATGCAGATGGCATACATGAGCGCGCCGACGCAGAGGCGGCGAAAGCTCTTCCGCGTTATACGCGAGGGAAACTACACCTCTTTCCCCGGATTTTTCGGATTTCTCATGCGGCATTTCTACACTCTCCCGCTCTCCTCGAATATCGGGACGCAGAAGGAGTTTATCCACGCGGTGGACACGCTGCTGCGCCGCGGGGATTTTGTCCTCGTCTACCCGGAGCAGAGCATGTGGTGGAATTACAGGAAACCTAAGCCGCTGAAGAGCGGAGCTTATTACTTCGCGGCGCGCAACGGACTCCCGGTTGTGCCCTGCTTCATAACCATGAGCGACAGCGACAGGACAGATGCCTCCGGCTTCCCCATTCAGGAATACACGATACACATAAGCAAGCCGATATACCCGGACCCCGAGCAGAATGTGCGCGAGAACACGCGCCGGATGCTCGACGAAAACTTTGCGGTCTGGAAAGATATATACGAAACGGTTTACGGAATACCCCTTGAATACAAGACCGTAAAGGAGGCGGCAGACCTATGAAATCGCTCCGAGAGCTGTACCGCATCGGCAGAGGTCCGTCAAGCTCGCACACGATAGCCCCCGGAAGAATAGCCGCCTATGCCCTTGCAAAATACGGGCATGTGCCATACCGTGTACGGTTATTCGGCTCTCTCGCCCTCACGGGGCGGGGGCACGGGACCGACAGGGTAATCCGCGAGGTGCTCGGCGACAGGGCGGAGATAATCTTCGACACCGGGCGGCGGGACCTCCCCCACCCGAACTATATGGAGATATACGAGGTGACGGAGAACGGAGAAAAGCTCCTCTTCACCGCCGTGTCCCCCGGAGGGGGCGCCATACTCATCGACGGGCGCGACCCCGACATATCCGGCGAAGTGTACCCCGAGCAGAATTTCTCGGAGGTGTGCAAAAGTCTTATTGACCTCGGAATAACCCTCCCGGAATACGTAAGGCTCCGCGAGCCGGGGATATGCTCCTATCTTCTTGATATATGGAACGCCATGCGAGAGTCGGTCGAGCGGGGGCTCTCCCGCGACGGGGTGCTCCCCGGGGGGCTGTCTCTTGAGCGGAAGGCGCACTCGCTGATATCCGAAAATTCAAAATACGAGCCGTCTCTCATGCATGAGAGCCGCCGCCTCTCTGCCTATGCTCTCGCCGTCGCGGAGGAGAACGCCGACAACGGCATTGTCGTCACGGCACCGACCTGCGGCTCCGCGGGGATACTCCCCGCCGTCCTCTACTACATGTACCGCGACTACGGCGTGCGGGAGGGGGAGATACTCGACGCCCTCGCCGTCGCGGGGGTTATCGGAAACACGGTGAAGCAGAACGCCTCGATAAGCGGAGCGGAGTGCGGCTGTCAGGCGGAGGTCGGCGTCGCGTGCTCTATGGCTGCGGCGGCGCTCGCGCAGATTTACGGGCTCGGCACCGATGTCATAGAATGTGCGGCGGAGATAGCGCTCGAGCACAATCTCGGGCTCACCTGTGACCCGGTCTGCGGGCTCGTGCAGATACCCTGCATTGAAAGAAACGCGATGGCGAGCATAAAGGCTATGAGCGCGGTCATGCTCGCGCGCTCGCTCGCGAAGAAGCAGAAGGTATCTTTCGACAGTATAGTCGAGGTAATGTACCGCACGGGGCTCGACATGAACTCGGATTACCGAGAGACGAGCGCCGGCGGGCTCGCAAAATTCTACACCGCGAAGTAAAACCGTTTCAAAACCATTGACTTTATACTTTTCCGGTGTTATACTGTTTAAGTACAATATTAAATTTCAGCAAAGGAAACCTGATGTACTATATAACACTGGATCTTGAATGGAATCAGGCGTATGCGCAGAAAGCGATAGCTGTTCAGAAGCAGCTGTGCTGTCGGCTGCGCGGCGAGGTGATACAGATAGGGGCGGTAAAGCTCGACGAGGAGCTCAACCCCTGCGGCTCATATCAGATAATCGTCCGCCCCAAATACTTCAAGAAAATGCATCGCCATGTCTCGGTGCTCACCGGGATAACGCAGGAGCAGATGGACCTCGGCGTCTCGCTGCCCGAGGCGGCAGAGTCCTTCCGCAAATGGTGCGGCGAGGATTTCGCGTTTCTCACATGGGGTCCGGACGATATTCCCATGCTCGAGGACAATTTCAGAATACATAAGCTGCCGTATGAGTGGCTCCGCCGCACATACGACCTTCAGCACATATTCGGCATGGAGTGCGGAGAGCCGAAAAAACAGCGCTCGCTCGAATATGCTATGGAGTACTACGGCATACCGCAGACGCTCCCCGCGCATGACGCGCTGAACGACGCGTATTTCACGGCTCTTGTCGCCGCGAAGATAAATGTTAAAGAGGGAGTGAAAAAACTCTCTGACCCGTCGGCACAGAACCTCTCCGAATGGGTTATAGGCGACGCGGACGCGGGAGAGGACGGATATGTCACGACGGCGGAGCTGCTCGCCGACGAGGCGGTGCGCACACCGCTCTGCCCTATATGCCGTGAGAAGATGCAACAGCTCACACGCGCGCGGCACACGAAGGGACAAAAGTATACGAGCCTTGTCAGCTGTAAGCAGGACGGGACGATGTTCTTAACGCTCAAGCTCCACAAGAATTTCAACGAGACGTGGCGCGCCCGCGCGGCGCTCTCCCCCGCGACGGAGGAAGAAATAGCCGCATACAAAGCCGCCGTGCAGCAGGACCTGAAGAACAGGAAGGCATATCGCCGCCCGCGGCGCAGGCAGTACAAAAAGACCTCCGGCGACGGCGGGACGGATTGATTTTTTCGTATTTTCGCGGAAAACAAAAAAATTTCGTCAAAGCTATTGCAATCCGGAAACGGTTATGTTATAATCAAGTTACAATCAATTATGCTTCTCCCGTTTCACATGGGAGGAATATTATGACATACGAAGTTCCTGTATGCGAAGTCATAAAACTCGACAATGTAGATATTCTCACAACCAGCCTTGGTGACACCACCATAGTTGACATAGATCCTACTAACTTCGGGTAAGACTTTGACCGGGCGAGATGAGGGCGTGCTTTCCAATCAGCATTGCCCTCATTTTCTTTTGGCTGACACATTCGGGGCAGACCGAAAGAACACAAATATATTTGCGTTCTTTCTTCCGCCGTTTTCACTCTCTGCCGTATGTATTTTCAATATAATAAGCCGCACGGTGCACTTTCGGGTGCGCCGTGCGGCTCTCTTTTCGGTTACGGTTTTTGCCGGGTTTATTACTGTTCCTTTTTATAAGGGATATTCTTTATCGCATTACAGCTTGAATTTGTAAGCGAGACGGCAGCGCCCGTCACATTCTTCACCGTGACGCTCGTCGGGAGGGTATACGGGTTCACGCTGTCCTTACTCGGGTCATAGGTGCTCGCGGCATAGCGGACGACGGGCGAGAGCACATAAAGCTTCGCCGACGAGGAGGTGGAGACGACGGTAAAACCGTCTACAGTTATGGTCTTTGCAAGGGTGCATTTATATCCGAACCAGTGCCCTGCGCCGTTATTCAGAACGTAATTTGCCTGTATCACATAGGCGGTTGAGCCCGCGTCCTCAAGCCGGCAGTCCTTTATATAAATATCTCCATCCCATGTCGAGCCGTAGTCCTCGCGAAGCGCCATAAACGCAGTACCGTAACGGGTCACGTTTTCTATTATAAGATCACCGCCGCCTATAAGCGTGAAGCCTATTCCTATAGTGCTGTCCTTTATCGTCGCGTTCCAACATCCCTTATGCGCATCGAAGCGTGAGAGGGTGCAACCTGTCATCGAAAGGTTTTTGCTGTAATTCGAGGCATGAACGCCCCATGCGACGCGCTGATTTCTGAACTCCTGCGAATCCGTGCCCTGCGACTGGACACAGTCGACCCAACGGACATCGTTTGAAAGTGAGGAATACGTATCGTATGTGCCAACCGAATTATAAACCTTATGCCCTGTCATGACGCAGGAATTTATCTCAACGTTCGTCGAGTTGTAGACGCCGAAGAAGCCCATATAAGGAGCGCCGGTGTCCCCCTCGTCGGTTATATAATGCTTTACTCCGGTTATCAGCGTGTTACTGCGGCTGACGCCTATTCCGCGGCGGTAATAGTTTGCGACGTCCGAGGCGTTTGCCCTCGTTGTGACTGTGCCGCCGGTGAGTGTTATCCCTCTCACATCGGTGCGGTATGCCACCGCCTGAGTTATCTCGTCGTAATCCCAGAGTATCGGAGTCGTGGGGTCGACATTTCCGTCCGCGTCGACAAGTATTATCTCCTGCGTGTCCTGTCCGTTATCCTGATTTGAACCGTATCTTATATACTTTTTCGCCCCGTTCCAGCGGAGGTAGACGAGAGCCGGGTAGCCGAGTTTGACTCCTATATTCGTCTGTCCCGCGCGAAGAGAGCCGATGCCGCTTATTGTCGCGGGCGCGTAATCCGACTCTATCATAAAGACCTCAAAGTTTCTCGAACTGTTTTGGGAATCTATGTCCCTGTCGTCGAATATGAACGAGGCTCCCGTCCATACTGTGTCGGTCTTTATGCTTATCGTATCGGGGTGAGGACCTATATAGTAGGTTGCGCCCGGGGTGGCATAGACGCGCTGTCCGGTCTGATTTGCCCTTGTATGCGCCGCCTTTATAGCGAGAAAATCGTCGGTCACTCCGTCGCCGACAGCGCCGAAGTCGGAGTAATACACCTTCGTTACATCGCGGCTCCAGCTGTAGCCGTCCGGGAGCGAGACGCTCTCAGCGCCGGAGAGAACGACCTCATTCATAAATTCTGAATAGGTCTCGGCAAACAGCGAGGGAACGGAGCAGGCTATCGTCATTTTCTTTCCCGATATGCTGACAAGGAAGCCGTATCCGTCGGTCTCCTCCTCTGTCGTTTTGGCAAAAGATATTGTATATTCTCCAG
>CALDMI010000147.1 GCA_937914815.1 uncultured Clostridia bacterium | reverse complement strand
CGCCCTCATCGACAACGGCCGCCGCGGCAAGCCGGTCACCGGACCGAACAACCGTCCGCTGAAGTCGCTCTCCGAGATGCTCCGCGGTAAGCAGGGACGCTTCCGTCAGAACCTTCTCGGTAAGCGTGTTGACTACTCCGGCCGTTCGGTTATAGTCGTCGGACCCGAGCTCCGCATTTATCAGTGCGGTCTGCCGAAGGAAATGGCGCTTGAGCTCTTCCGTCCCTTCGTCATGAAGAGACTTATAGAGACCCAGAAGGCAAACTCCATAAAGGACGCAAAGAAGAAGGTTGATAAGGTCGCGCCCGAGGTATGGGACGCCCTTGAATATGTCATAAAGGAGCACCCCGTGCTTCTTAACCGCGCACCCACGCTTCACCGTCTGTCGATACAGGCGTTTGAGCCTATCCTTGTCGAGGGTCGCGCAATAAAGCTTCACCCGCTTGTCTGCCCGGCGTTCAATGCGGACTTCGACGGCGACCAGATGCCAGTCCATGTCCCGCTTTCCTCCGAGGCACAGGCAGAGTCCCGCTTCCTCATGCTCTCGGCGAACAACCTTCTGAAGCCGGTTTCCGGTAAGGCTGTCACCGTCCCGTCGCAGGACATGGTCCTCGGCTCCTACTATCTGACGATAGACCACCCCGGTGAGCGCGGAGAGGGAAAGATTTTCCGTGACTACAACGAGGTCGAGATGGCGTATGCCAACGGCGAGCTCGGTATGCACGCGAAGATAAAGGTCAGAGTTACAAGAAATGTCGACGGCGAGGAAAAGACCGCGATAATCGACGCCACCTACGGAAGACTCATATTCAATGCGAGAATACCGCAGGACCTCGGATATGTCGACAGAACGGTTGACCCGTTCTCGCTCGAGATAGACTTCCCGACGACCTCGAAAAAGCTTAAAGAGATAGTCGACCGCACGATAAAGTTCCACGGCTTTGCGGACGCCGCCGATGTCCTTGACAATATAAAGTCGATGGGCTATAAGTACTCTACAAAGTCCTCGCTTTCCATATCGGTTTACGATATGACAATCCCCCCGAAGAAGAAGGAGCTCCTTGCCGATGCTGCAAAGCAGGTCGAGGAGATAACCGAGCTCTTCAACTGGGGCGAGCTTTCGGACGACGAGAGATATAAGCAGGTCATAGCCGTCTGGAACAAGACCACCGACGATGTAACACAGGCACTTGTCGATAACCTTGACAAATACAATTCGCTGTACATGATCTGTACTTCGGGAGCCCGTGGCTCGATGAAGCAGATGAGACAGCTTGCCGGTATGCGCGGACTCATGTTCGCGACCAACGGTAAAACGATAGAAATACCGATTAAGTCGAACTTCCGTGAGGGACTTACAATGCTTGAGTACTTCATGGGCGCAAAGGGATCGCGTAAGTCCCTGTCGGATACCGCGCTCCGTACCGCGGACTCCGGATATCTGACCCGTCGACTTGTCGATGTCTCGCAGGATGTCATAGTCCGCGAGGAGGACTGCGGAGCCACGAGCGGAATTGTGGTCTCGGATATAGTCTCCGGCTCGAATGTAGTTGAGAAGCTCTTTGACCGCCTTGTCGGCAGATACACCGTCGGCGACGTCGTGAATGAGCAGACCGGAGAGCTGATAGTCCCCGCGAACACCATGATAACCGAGGAAATGGCAAACGAGATAGTCGATGCCGGAATAAAGCAGGTTGAGGTCCGTACCATTCTCCGCTGCCTTGCAAAGCGCGGCGTCTGCGTACACTGCTACGGAGCCGACCTCGCACACAGCGAGCCCGTCTCGATAGGCGAGGCTGTCGGTGTCATAGCCGCGCAGTCGATAGGTGAGCCGGGTACACAGCTTACGATGAGAACCTTCCATACCGGAGGCGTCGCGGGCTCGGATATTACACAGGGTCTTCCGAGAGTCGAGGAGCTCTTCGAGGCGAGAAAGCCGAAGAGAACGGCTATCGTCACCGAGTTCACCGGAACCGCGCGTATCCAGTCGGATAAGAAAATGACGAAGGTCATGATAAAGGACCCCGTCGAGCCGACTGCCGAGGAGGTCGTTTACGAGATACCCGTCGGTATGCGTCTGTGCATAGAGGATGAGCAGCATGTCGTCCGCGGTCAGCAGCTGACCGAGGGCTTCCTGAACCCTGCCGATGTCCTCCACATGAGCGGAATAGACGCGGTTTACGACTACATCATCCGCGAGGTACAGAAGGTGTACCGCGGCGAGGACGTTGAGATAAACGATAAGCACGTCGAGTGCATAACCCGCCAGATGACAAGAAAGATCAAGATAGACGACGCGGGAGATACCGACCTCCTTGTCGGCACCACCGTCGATATACTTGAACTCCGCGAGGAGAACGAGAAGATAGATAAGCGCATCGCCGCAGGAGAGATAACTCTCCGCCATGCAGAGGGCGCGCCGCTCCTTCTCGGTATAACGAAGGCGTCCCTGATGACCGAGTCCTTCCTTTCCGCCGCATCCTTCCAGGAGACGACGAGAGTGCTTACAGACGCGGCTATCAGAGGCAAGGTTGATAAGCTCCTCGGGCTCAAGGAGAATGTCATAATCGGTAACCTTATCCCTGCCGGAACTGGTCTCGGCGCGTACCGCGATATAGAGGTCGAGGATACGGAAGAGGAGCAGGAGGCAGAGAATTTCAGCGAGGCTGTGTTCGGTGACAACGAGGAGACGGCATATGTTTCCGAGTCCCACGATGCAGAGTAATTTTCGCTGACCCCCCATACCCGTGTATTGAAAAAGGCGGGCTGTCCGTGTGACAGCCCGCCGATTTTTTTGTTTTTTTCTTAGTTTTTGAACCCGAAATTCATTCCGCCGGTTTGCTCGGCGCTTTACCGCTCCACCGGTTTGTCCGGCAGGATATCCTGCCTTCGAAAAGCTGTATGCTTTGAGCGTGAAAATCGCGCCAATCAGCCGAAGTCCCGCGAAATGTATTAGTCACAGACCTCGGAAATATATTTTTCGAGATTTCGCTTTCCCTCGGCGATGCCGACCATCGGGTCGTCCCGTCCCTCGTACTCAAGCGTAACATACCCGTCATAGCCGTTCCGCTTCATTATGGCGAGGCACTGCTTTACGGGGACAACCCCGGTGCCGAGCGTCGCGCCGTAGATGTAGTTCGCCCCGCGCGTGACAAGACACCCGTCCCGCACATCCGAGCGGTGAAAGTCCTTCGCGTGGCAGTGGAAGGCATAGGGCGCGAGGCGGGACACCGCCGTGAGCGGGTTCTCGTCAACACAGAGGAAGTTTCCAAAGTCGACAAGGACGCCGAAGTTGTCGTCGCCCACCGCGTTGAAGAACCGCTCCACCCGGTCGCTGTCCTGCGAGATGTAGCCGTGGTTCTCCGTACAGGTTTTAATGCCAAGGGTGGCGGCATAGCGCGTCACCGCCCGCGCAATCGGGACCCCGTAGGGGAGCATCTGGTCAAACGAACGCTTGCCGTAGTTAAAGAATGTGTCGTGCCGCATTACAGGAGCCCCGAGCATGTGCGCGATGTCGACATGGTGGCAGAGGCGGCGTATCTCACAGTCCCGCTCTCCGTCCGTCGTCTTGCAGAGGTCCGCCCCGACAGCGTAGGCGACTATCGGGAGCCCCGCCACGTCGGCAAGAGCGCGGATTTTCTTCGCGTTTTCTGTCCGCTCCTCATCGCTTTCCCCCGCAATGTCGGTAAACTCAATAGCAGAGAAGCCGAGCTCCTTTGCAAGTCGTATGCAGCCCGCCTGTTTGTATTTCCCGTCGCGGATATATTTATGGAATGAATATGATGTAA
>CALDMI010000146.1 GCA_937914815.1 uncultured Clostridia bacterium | reverse complement strand
CTCCTCTCGGCGGGCAAAATCTCTCCCACTGAAAAAATCGATGTGTGCGTTCCGTCCGGCAATTTCGGCAATATATTTGCGGCATACCTTGCAAAACGAATGGGTCTGCCCATCGGGCAGCTCATATGTGCCTCCAATTCAAACAATGTACTTACCGAATTTCTGACTACCGGCGTATATGACCGAAACCGACCGTTTCACAAAACGATCTCACCGTCAATGGACATTCTCATCTCCTCAAATCTTGAGCGTCTTATTTCCCTGCTCTTCGGCGCGCAGAGAACCTGCGAGCTAATGGAGGAGTTGCGCGCTTACGGAAGATATTCACTGACAGCAGAAGAACTTGAAACTCTGAAACAGGATTTCTCCGCATACAGTACATCGGAGGAGGCTACGGCAGAGATAATTAAGAACACCTATAAAGAAAAAAACTGCCTTACAGACCCCCATACATCCGTCGCGATTGGTGCCGCGGCAAAATATATGAATGACCATAAGGCAGAGAGAAAAATTCTCATTGTTTCAACAGCTTCCCCGTTTAAGTTTGCCGATAGCGTGTGCGCCGCAATAACCGGCGTACACATCTGTGCCGAGGAGGCACCGGGGGCTCTTCATGAGCTGACAGGTAAAGATATTCCGGCTCCGCTTCGGGATATTGCGAATCTAAAAATTCTTCACCCCGGGACTATCGCTCCGACGGATATGTCAGAAACAGTCGAGAATTTCGCGGCAGTCAATATGCGCGGGGTTTGAAGGTCGCGCAGGAAGTATGGGCAGAGCAGTCCGCGTTTTTCGGACCTATACACACCTGTCCGGCACAGCACTCGCACTTTTCGTTATTGTATACACAATTACATGCGTCGCACTTGATACCGTTTATGCGTTTGCTTCTGTCACATCCGCAATCGGTAAAATGTTTATCTTCCATTTTTCAGCCTCTCTTTTCTGCAAACGCATAACTTACGCTTGCAGGTTTATTTTGCCTGCAAAGCAGCAGTCTTATACCCTCTACGGAGAAGAAATTTATGTCAATTTACGCTATTGCCGACCTTCATCTTTCAACCAAGACCGCCGACAAATCAATGGAGGTCTTCGGAAAAAGATGGGACGGATATATGGAACGGATAGAACGGAACTGGCGTCATCTCGTCAAGGATGACGATACCGTCATAATTCCCGGAGATATTTCATGGGCTCTGTCGCTCGAGGATGCGGCGGACGACCTTCTGCTGATAGACAGTCTGCCGGGAAAAAAGATACTCGGCAAGGGAAACCACGATTACTGGTGGTCAACCATGAAAAAGCACAACGAGTTTTTTTCGCGCATCGGAATACATAACATATCGTTTCTCTATAACAACGCATATGACCTCGGCGATATAATAGCCGCCGGGACAAGAGGCTGGTATATCGACGAAGACGCCCCCAACGCACCGGAAAACGCCGAGTACGGAAAGCTCATGAACCGCGAGGTCATGCGCCTGAAAACGAGTCTTACCGCCGCAAAGGCTATTCAAGGTAACTCCGGGCGGGAAATAGTATGTTTTCTTCACTTCCCGCCTATATACAATGGTGAGGAGATCACGGCACTCACCGACCTTATAGAAGAATTCGGAGTCCGCCGCGTGTATTACGGACATATACACGGAAAATATTCTCTACCCCCGGTTATTCCTCATCATGGGGTCGAATATCGGATAATATCCGCCGATTATCTTGAATTTGTGCCTAAATTTGTTATATAAAATAAGAAATTAATCTTTTTTGACTTGACAAACACCGGAAAATGATGTAAGATAATGTGGTTATAAAATGAAATAATAACATATGCTATTTCGGAGGAAATGAAATGAGCCTTATCAAGAAAGAGCTCACTGAGAAATCCGGCTATACGCTTGAGTTTTCCGTGAGCCGCGAAACTTATGACAAAGCCGAGGCGGAGGTCTACAAAAAGAAAGTAAAGACCATGAATGTACCCGGCTTCAGAAAGGGAAAAGCGCCGAAGCATGTCATCGAGAGCCTCTACGGCAAGGGCGTGTTCTTCGAGGATGCAATAAACGAGTGCATTCCCGACGCGTTTGACGCTGCGGTAAAGGAGGCAGAACTCACAGTTGTCGGTTCCCCGTCATTTGAGCTTGTGTCTGCCGACGGTGACATAGTACTCAAGGCTACCGGCTTTGTGAAGCCCGAGGTAACAATCGATGGCTACAAGGGACTCGAGGCTGAAAAGAATGTTCTCCCCGTAACCGACGAAGACATAGAGCGCGAGATAAACAATGTAAGAGAGCGCAATGCAAGAACAATCGACATTACCGACCGTGCTGCCGAAAACGGCGATACCGTGAACATAGATTATGAGGGCTCGGTAGACGGTGTTCCCTTTGACGGCGGAAAAGCCGAGGGACACGACCTGAAGCTCGGTTCCGGTGCGTTTATCCCCGGTTTCGAGGATCAGATAGTCGGAAAGAACATCGGAGATGAGTTTGATGTGAATGTTACCTTCCCCGAAGAGTATCATGCCAAGGAGCTCGCCGGCAAGGCTGCAGTCTTCAAGGTCAAACTGAACTCCATTAAGCATGATGAGCTCCCCGCGGCGGACGACGAATTTGCAAAAGATGTCTCCGAATTTGACACTCTCGCTGAATATAAAGCCGATGTTAAGTCCAAAATGGAGAAGAAAAACGAGGAGACGGCAGACCGGGCATTTGAAAACGCTCTCGCCGACAAGCTCGCCGAAATTCTCGTTGCGGAAATTCCGGAGCCCATGTTTGTGGCTGAAACCGAGAATTATCTCCGCGACTACGATTCGAGACTCCGTATGCAGGGGCTCGACCTTAAAACCTATTTCAAGTATACCGGCATGGACCTTGATACCCTCCGCCGCGATCTCCGCCCCCAGGCTGAAAAGCAGGTCAAGGTAAGACTCGCGCTTGAGAAGATAGCCGCCCTTGAGGCTCTCACAGCCACCGACGAGGAGGTTGAAGAGGAGTACAAGAGAATTTCCGACGCGTACAATGTACCCATCGAGCAGGTA
>CALDMI010000145.1 GCA_937914815.1 uncultured Clostridia bacterium | reverse complement strand
GCAGGCGCAGAAGCGCAGACCGTCGTGCAAGATCTGGAAGACAAGGTCGTCGAAAAAACCGAGCACGCCGCCGAAAGCGCCCTCGACGGTCTTTTTCGGGCTGACCTCCGGTATCAGCTTATGCCGCCCGAAGAGCGAGCCCGTGATATAGGCGAACACATCGCATATCCACGACGCTATGAATATCAGGGCGACGCAATAGATTCCGCCGTCGATGTACCGTATAAGCGTCGCGGCGGTGAAGGAGGAGACTATATAGGTTACCCACGCGAACACCTGCGCCACCGTTGAGAGCTTCAGCTCCCCGCGCTCGACAACCGCGAGAGCGAAGAGATACACGAGGTAGGCAAGGATTATAAAGGCGCAGGCAAGCAGCGACTCCACAAGGTATTCCCGTCCGAGATAGAGCCCTATCGGGAGGGCGGCGGCGATAAGATATGCCGGAACCGAGATGAACCACGCCCGCTCCGTCCCGAGGACGCGGAGCGCCTCAAAGACCCCGCCGACCGCAAGTACAGAAAGCACTATCGGGTATATTATGTACTGCGAGAATATAAGTATCGGCACGGTGGCAGCCAATATAAAGGCGGAGGTTATCAGTCTTTGTTTCATTTTTTCAAGGTCTCTTCCTTATTCAAGCCTCCGAAGCGGCGGCGCCTGCCGTAGAACGCCCGGACAGCCTTCATTATTTCTTTGTCTCCGAAGTCCGGCCAGAGGGTATCAAGTATCACATACTCGGAGTACGCGCTCTGCCAAAGGAGAAAGTTTGACACGCGGAACTCGCCGCCCGTGCGGATTATCAGGTCCGGGTCGGGAGAATGGGAGGTATAGAGGCGGGAGGATATATCCTCCTCGGTAAGGGTGGTTATACCGTCGGCTATCGCGGAATTTACGGCGTGGACAATCTCGTCACGCCCGCCGTAATTCAGGGCGACATTGCAGACGAACTCACGGTCCGCCGCCATGTTCTCAACCTCGATGCACTTATTGCGTAGCTTCTCCGAGAGAACCGACTTATCGCCGAGGAACTTCATGGAGAAGGTGTCGTCGCGCTTTATCTTTTCTATAACGACCTCGTCAAGGTATTTGTAGACAAGGTCCATTATTGCGTCTACCTCCTCGCGCGGTCTCTTCCAGTTTTCGGTCGAGAACGCGTAGAGGGTGACATGGTGGACGCCTATACGCCGCAGGGTTTCAAGCACCGGCTCTATCCTTGCGGCGCCGGCGGCGTGTCCGGCAGAGCGCGGGAGCATACGCTTCTTCGCCCATCTGCCGTTGCCGTCCATTATTATCGCGAGGGAACGGAGCCTGTCATCGACATGAAAGTCCTGCTCCTTCTTTTTTCTTCCGAACATACCGCGCCACGGAGATTTATCAGATCTCCATAATCTCCTTGGACTTATTCGCGGTGACAACGTCTATCTGCTTTACATACTTGTCGGTAAGGTCCTGTATCTCCTTATCGCTCTGCTTCATCTCGTCCTCGGTCATCTCGGAGTTCTTCTTCATAGCCTTTGCCTTATCGTTCGCGTCGCGGCGGATGTTGCGGACGGCTATCTTCGCCTCCTCGCCCATCTTCGAGACCTGCTTTGTAAGGTCGCGGCGGCGCTCCTCGGTCATCGGGGGGAAGGCAAGGCGGATGCAGGATCCGTCATTCTGTGGGTTTATTCCGAGGTCGGAGGTGAGTATTCCCTTCTCTATTCCCTTGAGGGCGGACTTATCCCACGCGGTTATTACTATCGTGCGGGCGTCTGTTACCTTTATTTCGGCTATCGAGGATATAGCCGTCGGCGCGCCGTAGTACTCCACGGTTATCTTTTTCAGAACATCGGGGTTCGCGCGGCCGGCGCGGATTGTGGACAGTGCGTCTGCATAGGAGTCCACGCTCTTTTTCATTTTTTCCTCATAAAATTTTGCGTCGAGTTTCATTTTTCGTCTCCTTTATGATAGCTTTTTCGTTTTTAATCTCAGTCGGGGGTCACGACGGTGCCGTACTTTCCGTCTCTCACAGCCGAGGCTATATCCTCCGGGTGCCTGAGTCCGAAAATGTATATCGGCATACCGTTTGACATACAGAACGCCGCGGCGGTCGAGTCTATGGCGCGGAGGTTCTTAGCAAGCATTTCCGAGGCGGATATACGCTCTATTTTCACGGCGGTCTTATCCACATTCGGGTCTGCAGTGTATATGTAATCTATATTCTTCGCCATAAACATGGCGTCCGCCTGTATCTCCGCGGCGCGGACGGCGCCCGCAGTATCGGTCGAGAGGAAGGGAATGCCGAGACCGCCGGCAAAGACGACGACCTGCCCCTCCGTAAGCGCGGCGCGCGCCTTATCCGACGAATATATCTCCGCGAACGGGCGCATATCGACGGAGGTCATGACACATGCCTTACCTCCAGCGCGGACTATCGCGTCCTTCATGCAGATTGAATTTATAACGGTGGCGAGCATGCCCATTCTGTCCGCGTCGCCCCTGTCCATATCTCCGCCGGATCTGCCGCGCCAGATGTTCCCCGCCCCTATGACAAGGGCAATCTCATACCCCTCACGGGAGAGGTCTGCAACCGTTTTTGCGACGCCGTCCACAAAGCCGTGATTGTATATACCGTCGGCGCCGGCGGCGAGCGCCTCACCCGACAGCTTCAGTAAAATTCTTTTCATGAAAAACCTCCTGCGTTATCCGGGAGGGGCGCCGCGGGTGCGGAGCCCCCGCGGACTGTCATTTTTTAAGTTTTATTGCGGCTCTCGCATTATCTGCGATGTTTTCAGCCGTTATTCCGTATATTTCAAGGAGCTCCGGAACCTTTCCGCTCCTGCCGAACATATCCTGAACTCCTACGCGGAGGACGGGCACGGGACAGAAGGCGGCGAGAGCCTCACACACCGCTCCGCCGAGCCCGCCTATCACGCTGTGCTCCTCTGCCGTGACGACGGCGCCGGTTTTCTTTGCGGACGCCGCGATAAGCTCCGTGTCAAGCGGCTTTACCGTATGGATATTTATTACCTCTGCCGAAATGCCCTCCCCGGCGAGAATATCCGCCGCAGCGAGCGCGAGGTGAACCGGATAGCCCGTTGCGACTATCGTGACATCCTTTCCCTCGCGGAGGGTTACTCCCTTTCCTATCTCGAAGCGGTAGCCCGGGAGGTCGGAAGTAACATCCGGGACGGCGTATCTGCCGAAGCGGAGATACATCGGTCCCTCGGTGAGTATCGCCGCCTCGACGGCGCGGTACGCCTCGTTTGCATCTGCGGGGCAGATGACGGTCATGCCGGGGATCGTGCGCATGAGGGCGATGTCCTCATTGCACTGGTGGGTCGCGCCGTCCTCGCCGACGGTTATTCCGGCGTGGGTGGCGCCTATTTTCACATTCAGGTGCGGATAGCCTATCGAATTGCGCACCTGCTCAAAGGCGCGCCCGGCGGCGAACATCGCGAATGTGGAAGCGAAAACAAGCTTTCCCGTCGTCGCTATTCCGGCGGCAACCGACATCATATTCCCCTCGGCTATTCCGCAGTCAAAAAATCTCTCCGGAAACTTCTTTTTGAACATTCCGGTCTTTGTCGCGGCGGCGAGGTCCGCGTCAAGAACAAGAAAGTCGTACTTCTCGCCGAGCTCCGCAAGGGCGGCGCCGTATGCCTCTCTCGTTGCCTTCTTATCAGCCATTGACCTCTGCCTCCTCTCTGTCTATCTGCCTGTCTATTTCCGCAAGGTCGGCGACGGCTACCGAGTACAGCTCGTCTCCCGGCGCCTTTCCGTGCCACTCACAGGAATTTTCCATATAGGACACGCCCTTGCCCTTCACCGAGACGGCGATTATCAGCGTGGGCTTTCCCTTCGTTTTCTCCGCGGCGGAGAACGCCTCCTCAAGAGCGGCGAAATCGTGGGCGGGGACGGTTATTACGTTCCAGCCGAAGGCAAGGAACTTTTCGTCATGCGGGGTGGGGTTCATTACCTCGGTTATCGGACCGTCTATCTGCAGCCCGTTCAGGTCAAGGACGGCACAGAGGTTATCGAGCTTATAGTGCGCGGCGAACATCGCCGCCTCCCAGACCTGCCCCTCCTCCGACTCTCCGTCGCCTATTATTGTGTAGACTCGGTAGCCGTCTCCGCTGACCTTACCGGACAGCGCCATGCCGCAGGCGGCGGAAATGCCGAGACCGAGCGAGCCCGTCGACATATCGACGCCGGGCACCGACTTCATATCCGGGTGCCCCTGGAGATAGGAGTTCGTCTTTCTGAGGGTTACGAGGTCCTCTTTCGGGAAAAATCCGCGCTCTGCCAACGTAGCGTAAAGCCCCGGGGCGGTATGCCCCTTTGAGAGCACGAAGCGATCACGCCCCGGCATCTTCGGATTCTTCGGGTCAATGTTCATCTTTTCAAAGTAGAGGTATGCGAGAATATCGGCGATCGAGAGCGATCCGCCCGGGTGACCGCACCCGGCGGCGTGTACCTCATCGACGATGCCGCGCCTTATGCTGTTCGCGATACGGCGCAGGCGGAGTTCGTTTTGCTTATCCATTCGGTAGCCATCCCTTCCGGAAATCTTTTTGTCGTATTTATTATATTATTAATCCGCGCGCTTGTCAATAGAAAAGGCAGAGAAAAAGAAAACAGGCGCCGTATACCGGCGCCTGCCACTTCTGTTTTCCGGCGCGGTCTGCGCCGGGGTTTAATCAATAGTATCTTCTTCTCGTTTTGAACTGAACAAGGAGTCC
The DNA here is from genome assembly GCA_937914815.1 of uncultured Clostridia bacterium. Taxonomy (GTDB): domain Bacteria; phylum Bacillota; class Clostridia; order Oscillospirales; family CAG-272; genus UBA1740. Next base: position 876 of record CALDMI010000145.1, on the reverse strand, counting down.
GAGGAATGCGACCACTCCGAACGCCGTATAATAGAGCCAGTCGAAGTTGTAGAAATCCCATATCCCGCTCTTCACCGCGAGGAGCGCGAGGAAGGAGCCGAGGAGCGCCGTGCCGAGCATCTCCACATACTTTCTGAGCACGAACACGAGGACGACGACAACGGCGGCGACGATAAGGCTTATCATCCAGTTCTCTTTGGTGAGCCCCTCAAGGAACGGAAGGTACAGAGCGTTGTAGCAGATCATGTATATCGGATATCCCGCGGCAAGCGCAAGGGCGAGCCAGTAGAGATACTTTCCGAGGATCGCCGCGATGAAGCCGACGACAACGCCGGGAATCCACGCAAGGAGCGTCGGAAACACGCCGTTCAGAAGCGGGGCGAGCCAGTAGACGCTGCACACATAGCCGACAACGAAGAACCCGAGGAACTTCAGAACCGGGAGCAGCTTCTTCCCGAAGAAGCAAAGCACGAGCGAGAGAGCTATCAGTATGTAAGGGAGAAACGCCGATATGCCCGCGAGAAAGTCGCTGACAGTGCTGACAACAATAGAGATGGTCTCATTCTGCAAAAACGCGTCGATAAGTCCGCGGAAGAACTCGCCGAGACCGCCGAAATCAAACTCGGCTCTTGATACCATACCGATGAAATCCATAAATGTTTCAGGCATATTTTACACCTCTTTCCCGGTGCGGCGCACCGTAATTAAACACCGTTTGAATGTATTATAAATGTATTTTAGCACATATCCCCGAGAAAATCAAGGGTGAAAGAGAAAAAACTTTGGAAGTCCGGGGACAAGTCTTCCCGTCGGCGGCTGTTATTCCCCGGCAAAAATCCGCAGAATTTGTCAAAATCCCCGTACCCGTGTATGATT
>CALDMI010000144.1 GCA_937914815.1 uncultured Clostridia bacterium | reverse complement strand
CTTATCCCACTCTTTAAGGACCGCGTAAGCCTCATAGCCCTCGGTCTTCTCAAAGAACGCGCCCTCTGCGGTTATCATTGCGGTGCATCTTGTCAGGGCAGCGAGGTGACCCGCGTCTGCAAACGACTCCGAAATCGCTATCTTCGCCTGGCGGAGGAGATTGCGGAGGGTCTCATAGTCTCCGAAATCCGAGGTATATAACACCTCCGGGATTATCTCGTTCATGAAGTCGCGCTTTATATCGAGAGCCGAGGCGGAGACGCGGATATAGGGGGTGAAGCCTTTATCATTTGTATATCCGGTGGTCGAGAACGCGAGCGAGCCGAGGTTCTTCTTTACCTCGTTCTGCAGCTCGGTGACGCTGTGCTTCCCGGTTTTAACATTGAGGAGAACCGAGCAGAGGAGGGACGCGGCGGTGAGCTCCTCGCCGTCAAGTCCCGACATATCAAAGAGGAGGGAAAGATAGGTTATACCGTCTGTGCGTAGCTTATGACTTACAACCTTTACCCCGTCGGTGTCCCCGACGGCAGAATCAATCGGATCCGGCTTTTCGGCTATATCCGAGAGCGCGAGGGCGGGAATTGTGGCGAGGGCAGCTTCGGTATCCTCGCTCTTCTGCCACTCTGTGAGCTCGCGGTTCATTTTCAGCATATCGGAGAGTTCAGCCTTCGACCACGACGCCTTTGCCGCCGCGAGTCTGTCGCTCTCCTTTTTCCGCCTGCGCTCTCCTATTGTTTTGGAGGGGAGCATTACGAGCTCGGCAGAGTTTTTGGAATTATCGATTATATCGGTAAGAAGCTCTTCATAGTACCGGGTGCCGAGCTTCTCGCGGAGGGCGGCGAACACCGGCTCCATCGTCAGGGCGGCGAGCGGGTCTCCGCCGTAGAGCCACGTAGTGAGAGAGGAGAGACCGTAGACAAGTCCCGTCGGGTAGCCGAAGTCCTTTTCGCGGGCTTTGAACTCCGCGCGGTTGAGGGCGGCTGTGAGGTTCTCGCGGTCTATTCCCTGCTCCGCCTGCTCGCGGAGGACGGAAAGAACGGTTTTCTTTACCTCGTCAATCTTCTCGCGCTTTATATTTTTCACGCCTATCATGAGCGAGGGCTCCTGTATGCCGTCGTTCACATACATATCGACATCCTCGCAGAGCCCCCTTGAGAGGAGCGCCTTTTTGAGGGGAGACTCGTTCGTCCCGGTGAGGACGGTTGAGATAACGCTCGCGGCGGTTATTTTCTCCGCCTCGTCGAATTTTCCGAAGAGGTAGCCGAGGTAGAGGCGGCACTTGCCCTCCTCGTCCTCGCTCTCGCCTATCTCGAACTCCGCCGTTCTCTCGACATGTCCTCTCGCCGGCTGCATCGGAATATCCGAGCGGACGTCGAGGCTGTCGTAGCCGTCAAGGTACGATGCAATTATCGGGAGTATCTCGTCGAGGTTTACCTTACCGTCAAGGAAGATACGGGAGTTTGAGGGGTGATAATATCTTGCGTGGCTGTCGCAGAACTGCTTATAGGTGAGCTCGGGGATTACCTCAGGGTCGCCGCCGGAGTCCTTGCCGTAGCAGACGTCGGGATAAAGGAGCGCGTCCATATACTCGGCTGCGAGCCGGTCGGCAGAGGAATACGCGCCTTTCATTTCGTTAAACACGACGCCCTTATAGGTCGGCTCCTCGTCCTCGGAATTTATCTCATAGTGCCAGCCCTCCTGGCGGAATATGTTGGGGTCGGTTATCGCGCGCGGACGGAACACCGCGTCCATGTAAATGGAGACGAGGTTCTGAAAGTCCTTGTCGTTTCTCGAGGAGACGGGGTAGACCGTCTTGTCCGGGTAGGTCATGGCATTAAGGAAGGTATTGAGAGAGCCCTTGAGGAGCTCGACAAACGGCTCCTTTACCGGGTATTTGTCCGAGCCGCAGAGCACCGAGTGCTCGATTATATGGAAAACTCCGGTGCTGTCCTCCGGAATTGTCTTGAAGGCTATGGCGAAGGTCTTGTTCGTGTCCTCGCGGTCAAGGTATGCGAGGCGCGCGCCGTTCTTTTTGAATATTCCCTCGTAGAGCGTGCCGCCGAGCTCCGCGGAATAGCGGGCGGAGGTTATCTCAAAGCCGTGATAAACTTCTCCTGTTTTCATAGTGGTTCCTTTCGTGAGTGCTTTTTGATTTATTCTATCACACGCGCGTGGAATTAGCAAGGGCTAAAAAGGAAAAATCGGAAATTTATCAAAAACCCTTGACATCGGCGCCCGGGTTTGATATAATATTGGCTGTTCCGGTATGCCGGAGCAAAAATGCTGCTATGGCTCAGTTGGTAGAGCACATGCTTGGTAAGCATGAGGTCCCCGGTCCGAATCCGGGTAGCAGCTCCAAACACCCCCGGGGAATTTCCTCGGGGCTTTGGTTTTATTTGGGGTTATAGATAATATAAAAAGCCACGCTCCCACTTTCGGGGGTGTTTTATGGAGCCTACCCGGCGGACCGGGGATCGGCACGCGCGGCGG
>CALDMI010000143.1 GCA_937914815.1 uncultured Clostridia bacterium | reverse complement strand
CCTCGGCGAAGGTGACCTTCTTCTCTCCGAGAAGCTCGTTTATTCTGTCGCAAACGGGGCGGAGAGTCAGCTTCTTCTTATCGTTCAGAGCCTTCTTCAGGTACTCTGCCTTTGCGACAGCCTGCTCCTCAGCGGGGAGAGCCTCGACAGCCTTCTTCTCCTTCTTCGTCAGACCGAAGCCCTCGGTAAGGATATTATGGGGCTTACCCATATGAGAGCAGAGGATAACTTTCGCGCCCTTTCCGAGAAGATACTTCACGGTGGGGAGAGCCTCCACTATTCTCTTGTCGGAGGTTATAACTCCGTCCTTCATCGGGACATTGAAGTCGCATCTGACGAGAACCGTCTTACCGGCGACATCGATATCCTCTACATTTTTCTTATTGTAGACCGGCATTGTTTTTTCTCCTTTATATGTGTTGATTTTTTATAGACTCAAACTGTTATTATGATAGCACAAAGCCGGGTGATAGTCAATAATAATTTGTTAAATTTAAGACAAACGCGCGGGCGCGCTATTGACAAAGCCGGGCGCGGGGTATAAAATACTCACAGAAAAGACATAAGGAGCGACAAATGGACAAGTCGACATTCATATCCGGGCTCAACCGCGCGTTCTCGCAGAACGGTATCTCCCGCATGCTGACGCGCGAGGCGGGCGAAAAATTCTTCCTCATGACGGAGAGACTCATAACCGAGAACGAAAAATACAATCTCACGGCTATACGGGAGCCGGAAAAGATAATATACCTCCACCTTGTCGACTGTGCGCTCCTCTCCCCCCTTATTCCGAGGGGTGTTGCGGTCGTTGACATCGGGTGCGGCGCGGGGTTCCCCTCCCTCCCCCTCGCGATACTCCGGGACGACATAAAGATAACCGCGCTCGACGCGACGGCAAAGCGCACGGCGTACGTCAAGGAGACCGCCGCCATGCTCAGACTCGAAAATCTCACGGTTGTCACCGGACGGGCGGAGGATATAGTCGCCGGGATGCGCGAGAGCTTTGACATTGCGGTATCGCGCGCGGTGGCGGAGATGAGAATAATGTCGGAGCTCGCGCTCCCGTTCGTGCGGGTCGGCGGGCAGCTCCTCGCTATGAAGGGAAACCGCGGAAAATATGAGCTCTCGGACGCGAAGCGCGCCATCGCCATGCTCGGCGGGCGGGGCGGCGAATGTCTCGACATAAAGATAAGCGCCCCGGGCGAGGTGATAGAGCACACGGTGATACGCGTCAGAAAAGAGACAAAGACCCCGGCGGGATATCCGAGGGCGTATGCGCAGATTTCAAAAAAGCCGCTGTGAGAATAGGTTAAAAGTAACAGGTAAAAGCGCCCGGAAGGCGCTTTGGGAGACGGCATGGCAGATTGATTCTGCCGTGCCATTTTTCTGTTTTTACTTGAATGTGTTTATACTCGGATGTTCGCATCGGTGGTGTCTCTCGCGTAAACTCTTGTTCTGTTCCTGCCGGCTTTGGATGTTCCTGAAACAGTCGATATGTTTGATGATTTCTTTGACGGAGTTTTTTTTGGCGCACACAATCCGCTTTACGGAAAGAACGCAAGAAATCTGATGAAGACCGATATTCGTGAGATGGATGACAGTTATGAACCGGCTGTCGATCTTCCGGGCTTCAAGTGAGTTGTCAAGTGAAGTGCAACAAAAAAGCTTGACGCTCATTTATTCTCTGAAAAAATGAATTTGCGAATGATTTGCATATTGACAAACGGTAAGAGATGTGCTACAATAAAATAAAATATGCGAATGAATCGCAAATCGGAGGCTCAGAGTGTCAAAATATCTGACCAGACAGCGAAAGATTCTGCTGGATTTTCTTGCGGAAAACAGTGACCGTCAGCTGACTGCGCGGCAGATTTCCGACGCTTTGCAGGACAGTGGCGTGAGTCTCAGTGCCGTTTACCGCAATCTTGCCGCGCTTGAAAAAGAGGGAGAGCTTCGGCGGGATGTGCGCGAAGGCACACGCGACGCCGTCTACCGGTATGTCGGCTCGGAGGAATGTCGCGAAAGCATTCACCTGCTTTGCAAGCGTTGCGGACAGAGTATTCACATGAAGGAATCCGATGCTGAGGCATTGCTCTCGGGCGTGTTGAAAAACAGCGGATTCCGGATTGACCGCACGGACACGGTTCTCTACGGCGTCTGCGACCGTTGCGAGAGAAAATAAACGAAAAGGAGAAAGCCCGGATGAAATCGAACAAGCGTATTTTCATAACTCTGCTCTGCATGGCGGTTCTTTTTGCTATGGCTTTCTCCGCATTCTATATTGTTGCCGAGTCGGGGCACGATTGCACGGGTGAGCATTGCGCGATCTGTCATCAGATCGAGCTTTGCGAAAACCTGCTGCGCTCGCTGGCGCTTGCCGTCAATATTGTTGGCGCTTGCGTTGTCGGCAAGTTTTTGTGCGGATACTGCCGTACAAAGCGCAATGGCATAACTGCCGCGCCGACGCTTGTGGCACTTCGGGTGAAGCTTTCGGATTAAACAGATAAAGAAACAAGGGTGAAGTCTGCTTTTTCGGCAGGCTCTTTCGGCTTTGCCGTCGCCCTTGTTTTTTCGCGCTCATTTTTATCTGAAAATAATCCGGAGGATTTCTGAACATGAAAAAAATTATTGCCATTCTGATGGCACTTACCCTGCTTGCAACCGCCTGCGTTCTTACGGGATGCAATAACAATACGGATACACAGGACACCAAACTGTCCGTTGTCACCACCATTTTCCCGGAATACGACTGGGTGAAAAACATCCTCGGCGACAAGGCTGACCATGCCGAGCTGACCATGCTGCTTGACAACGGCGTGGATCTGCACAGCTATCAGCCGACTGTGGACGATATGGTGAAAATCTCGAACTGCGACCTCTTTATCTATGTCGGCGGCGAATCCGACGGCTGGGTAGAGGACGCGCTGAAAAATCCCAAGAACCCGAACCGGAAGGTAATCAACCTGCTTGAGGTACTCGGCGATGCGGTGAAAAACGAAGAATCCGTAGAGGGCATGGAGGAACACGAACACGAGCATGACCACGGGGACGAAGAACTCACCGCCGAGGACATCAAGGATCGCACGCTTTCCGATTTTGCGGGCGAATGGAAATCGCTTTACCCGTACCTTACCCGCGGCGAGCTAGACGCTTATTGCGAACACAAAGCCGAGGAGGACGGCGACGATACGACCACAAAGGAAACCTATCTTGAAAAATACAAAG
>CALDMI010000142.1 GCA_937914815.1 uncultured Clostridia bacterium | reverse complement strand
CTGTGCAAGTGTCTTGCTGACCACCTGTCCGTCGGCGTATCCTATCTCGTCGCGCAGAGTCAGGACCTTTGACTTTTCAATATTTTTCATGATTTCTTTCATGGTAAACCTCCGTCATTTTAATTATTCTTTGCGTCGATCTGTATCCAGTATACCACACTCGAAAAGAAAATTGTGTTGTTTTTACCACATAGATGAAATTTTACCTTTCCGGAGGCAACAAAGGAGCCCGGCGCGGAGCATTTCACTTTGAAATTTTATGCATATGCACAGAATTTCAAAACAGAACATCGGTATATCTTGACTTTTCTGTGAGAATATAATATAATGTAATTTGAAAAGCAGTGCATATGCACAGAATTTCAAATCGGAGATACAAAAATGGAACCTATCAGAAGAGATTTATATCTGAACCGGATTATAGACAGAAAAGAAAACGGTCTTATAAAGGTAATTACCGGTATTCGCCGATGCGGGAAAAGTTATCTGCTCTTTAACCTATACAACGAATATCTTTTGAGCACTGGAGTTCCGGAGGATCACATAATAAAGATTGCACTTGATGATGACGAGAACAAGGAATTACGCAACCCGGACACTCTCTCTGCATTTCTTCGTAACAAAATAGCCGACGACAAAAGCATGTATTATATCCTGCTTGACGAGGTTCAGTTTTGCATTTCAAATGACGAGCTCAAGAAAAACGAACCGATACGCCTTTACGGTATTCTTAACGGGCTCATGCGTCGAAGCAATGTTGATATCTACATCACGGGCAGCAATTCCCGCTTTCTCTCTACAGATGTAATGACCGAATTTCGAGGAAGGGGCGATGAGATACGCGTTTCCCCACTATCATTTGCCGAATTTTTCTCGGCGTACGGCGGCGACAAATATAATGCGTTCACTGAATACTCAACCTACGGCGGGCTACCGCTGATACTGAGCCGGAAGAACGACGCAGACAAAACAAAATACCTGCGCGACAATTTGGAGGCGACGTATATAAAGGATGTTATTGACCGCAACCGACTGAGGGGCGATATTGTGATGAACACCTTGGTTGAAATATTAGCATCCTCTATCGGATCTCTGACAAACCCGTTGAAGCTTGCCAACTCGTTCAGGAGCGCAGGGATCCCGACTAATGAATCGACCGTTTCGGATTATATCACCTACCTCGGTAACGCATTTCTGATAAACAAGACCGAACGATATGATGTAAAAGGGCGAAGATATATTGCCAGCCCGTACAAATATTATTTTACCGATATCGGTCTGCGCAATGCGGCGCTCAATTTCCGCCAGCAGGAGCGCACGCACATAATGGAAAATATTATTTACAACGAGCTTCTTGTACGAGGCTTCAATGTAGATGTCGGAATTGTGACCTACAGCGGAAAAAATGCGCACGGAGTACGCACTACGATACATTCCGAGGTTGATTTTGTGTGCAATCTCGGGAACCGCAGATACTACATTCAGTCTGCATTCGCCATTCCGGACAGCGATAAAATGAATCAGGAGACCGCGTCTCTTGACCGCATTGACGACTCGTTCCGCAAAGTAATCATTGTGGGCGATATTATAAAACCGTGGATCAACGAAAAGGGGTATCTCATTATGAGTATATATGATTTTCTTCTTGATCAGAAAAGTCTTGAAATGTGAAAACGGTTTTAATCGCAACTATACGAACATGTCGAAAATTATAAAGTTATCCATTCAACACTAAAATTGAAACAAACAAGTTTAACTAAAATAAACGCTTGTTAGAAGGAGCGTCAATATGGACACAAAAAAACTTGACAAATGGGCTAATTTACTGTTAGACACAGGCAAGCGCAACAATCTCATAAATTTCAAGGATACAAAAAATTTAACCGTCGAGGTGTTGCTTCCATCTACTGATAAACTGTTTGATAAGATTGAAGGGGAATGTACTTTTGAAGTATTTGACCCCAAAATCCCAGATGAAGGTATTGATATTGAAAAACATATCGATTCCACGCAATTCGACTTACCGACTTCCGAAGTCGCGGACGAGTTAAAGAAAAAGGCTGAATACATAGCACAGTATTCAAGTAAAATAAAGCGTCAAAATCAACTTCTAATTTATAATCCAAGTGTAAATCCACTCATCGCATTAAGAAAAATCACCGCAAAAACCTGCGAGTTTATTGAAGAAACCGGTGTAAATGTAGCCTACATGGCTTTTGGGTTTATCCATTGGAAAGAGAGTGACTCTTCTGATGCGGTTTATCGCGCCCCCATTCTGCTTATTCCGATAAAACTTGAACAAGCTTCCGCGGTATCACCATACCATATCAAGTCAACAGAAGATGAAATCATTGTAAATCCGACATTCGCATACAAGCTTGATGCGGATTATAAGGTAAAGCTCCCCGAATATAACGACGAAGGTTTAACTACATACCTTGAAAAAATAAGACGACTTGTCATAAAATTAGGCTGGGCAGTTACAGAAGAATGCAAAATCGGGATTTTCTCGTTTTTGAAGATCAATATGTATCGCGACCTAAAAGATAATACAAACGAAATTCTCGCAAACCAAAACATCCAAAAGCTTCTTGGCGAACCATACGACGCAAAGAATTCAAATTGCGATAATGAAATAATTATTTCAGATCCATTAATCGAACTGAATAATGTGGTTGATGCAGATTCAAGCCAAATAGAAGCAATAAAAATGGCAAAGTCAGGGGAAAGTTTTGTTCTGCAAGGTCCTCCGGGAACGGGAAAAAGCCAGACAATTACCAACATTATTGCAGAATGTCTCAGCGATGGGAAAAAAGTTTTATTTGTATCCGAAAAGCTGGCAGCTCTGAATGTAGTATATGACAAATTGAAAAAAGCCGGGCTCGACGAATTTTGCCTCCAACTTCACAGCCACAAAGCAAATAAGCGCGAAATAATTGATGACATTTGTCACACGCTCCGTTCCGGTAAAAGCACGGTGTCTTCAAAGGCAGATGGCGAAATTGCCATAAAAGAAAAAGCCCAACACCAACTGGACGATTATGCAAACGAACTTCACAAGTGCAGACCGGTAATAGAAAAAAGTCTGTATCAATTGTACGAATCTTATGCCGAATTTCGCTCTATGCCGGATGTGGAATATCAGATCCCCGCACTCACTTCAAAGGGTGAAAAGTACATAGCGGAGGTAACACCGCTTCTCGAACAGTATGTAGACTGTATCC
>CALDMI010000141.1 GCA_937914815.1 uncultured Clostridia bacterium | reverse complement strand
GACCCCGAAGAACTTGTAGAGCTCATAGGAGTAGATGCCTATCGACGGCATGCCCATTCCGCTCGCCATGACCGAGACGCGCACGCCCTTGTAGGTTCCGGTATAGCCCTGGACGCCGCGGACATTGTTCACGAGCACGGGATTTTCAAGGAAATTCTCCGCTATGAACTTTGAGCGGAGCGGGTCCCCGGGCATGAGCACCGTCTTGCCGAAATCTCCGGGGGCTGCCTTTATGTGAGGTGTATATGTGTTTGCCATTTTTCCTTTTCTCCTTGTAACGGTCGTTTTCTTTTTATCAGTATCCGGTTATGTCGGTCATGCCCTTGACGAGCTTTACAATTCTGCTGGTCCCGAGCCGCGAGGCGCCGAGCCGGATGAAATTCTCCGCGTCGGATATCGTGGCTATTCCGCCCGCCGCCTTTATCTTCACCCGAGGGTCGACGTTCGCGGCGAAGAGCTCGATGTCGTGCGCCGTCGCCCCCCCGGTGGAAAATCCGGTCGAGGTCTTTATGAAGTCTGCGGAGGACTCGGAGACTATCTTGCACATCTTTATCTTCTCCTCGTCGGTAAGAAGGCAGGTCTCGATTATGACTTTCAGTATCCTGCCGGAGCACGCGCCCTTGACGCGGTTTATCTCGTCGAGTATCTCGTCGTATCTTCCGTCTTTCAGGTCGCCGAGGTTTATCACCATGTCGATTTCATCCGCCCCGCGGGCGACGGCGTCCGCCGCCTCGAATACCTTTGTCGCTGTGGTCGAATACCCGTTCGGGAAGCCTATGACGGTGCAGATTTTAACCCGCCCCGCCGCATACTCGGAAGCCCTGCCGACATATGACGGCGGTATGCAGACAGACGCCGTGCGGTACTTTACCCCGTCGTCGACTATCTTCTTTATGTCCTCCCATGTCGCGGTGGGTGAGAGGAGGGTGTGGTCGCATTTTGAGAGTATCTCGCGTATGTCCATTATTTTTTCCGCCTTTCGTATTTCTTGTTTTCGCGCTCTGCGCGTATTCTTTCAATCCAGCATTTGTGGCACATCGCTATGTACCTGTCATTACCGCCGAGGCAGACCTGATCCCCCGAGGTGAGGATTCGTCCCGTCCCGTCGACGCGGGCGTTAACCGTCGCCTTAGCCCCACATTCGCATATCGTCTTTATCTCGGAGACAGAGTCCGCGACCTCGAAGAGCCTTCGGCTCCCGGGGAAGAGGTGGGTCAGAAAGTCGGTGCGGAGCCCGAAGAGCAGCACCGGGCGGTCAAAGTCGTTGACAATCATGCGGAAGCCGTCTATCTGCTCCGGCGTGAAGAACTGACATTCGTCCCCGATAATAACGTCCGCGTCACCGTGCTCCCGCCTGAAAAGCTCGTAAATGTCACATTCCGGCGGTATCACCGTGCACACGGCGGAGAGACCTATGCGGGATTTTATTACGTCTGCGCCGTCGCGCGTGTCGGTCTCGGGCTTGACGAGCCAGACGCGCATCCCCCGCTCCTCGTAGTTGAATTTTGTTATGAGCGCCTGCGCCGTCTTTGACGAGCCCATGGCGCCGTACTTGAAATACAGCTTAGCCATATAAACCTCATTTTCATATGTTCTTACAATAGTATACCACGCGCGGAAAGAAAAAGAAAGGGAAGATTAAAAATTTGTCGTACCTGTCACTTGATTTGTACAATATGACCAAAATTTTCTTTTCCGGTGGAATTTTCGGAAAATCTGTGTTACAATTATTTTTGGATTGATTGCAGGATGAGAACCGCACCCGGCGCCGCCGGGGGAAACGGAGGGGTGAAAATGAAGCTCATAATAGCCGAAAAGCCGAGCCTCGCGAGAAATATTGTCGCCGGCATCGGAAAAATGGAAAAAAAGAACGGTTACTTCATAAACGACGAGTATATAGTAAGCTGGGCGTTCGGTCACCTCTTTTCGCTCGCGGATATAGAGTATTACGCCCCGCCGAAGAACGGGCGTGCGCGCTGGACGCTCGAGAACCTCCCGTGCTTTCCGGAGAAGTTCCATTTTGAACTGAAAAAGGACTCGGCGAGCCACGAGGTCGACCCGGGGGTAAAGCGGCAGTTTGACCTGCTCACCTCCCTTTGCAGAAGAAAGGATGTCGACACTGTGGTAAACGCAGGGGACGCCGACCGCGAGGGAGAGATTATAGTCCGCCTCTGCGTAAGCAACGCTCTCGGAGACGAGAAGAAGAGATTCCTCCGCCTCTGGCTACCGGACCAGACGCCGGAGACCGTGCGCTCCGCCCTCTCGGAGATGAAAGGCGAGGAGGAGTACGAGAACTTAGCGTCAGAGGGCTTTGCGAGAACCTATATAGACTGGCTCTACGGCGTGAATCTCACAAGATACGCAACGATAAGAACCGGAAAGCTTCTGCGCGTCGGTCGCGTCATAGTCCCGATAGTCAGAGCGATTTACGAGCGCGACCTTGAGATCCGGAACTTCGTACCGGATACCTACTTTGTCATTCAGTCGGCTGAAAAGACGAACGGCGAGCTCGTCGAGCTCGTCAGCAAGAATAAATTCGCAAAGGACGAGCGGGATAAGGCGCAGGCTATGGCTGACCTCTATAACCGCACCGGCGCCGTCGTCACCGATGTGAAGAGCAAGACGGATGTAATCCGCCCGGGGAAGCTCTATTCGCTCTCCACTCTTCAGAACGTCTTAGGAAAGAAATACAAAATGTCAATGAAAGAGTCACTTGAGATAATACAGCGGCTCTATGAAAACGGGTATCTCACCTACCCGAGAACGAACTCGGAGTACCTTGCGACCGCAGAAAAGGATAAGGTCCGCGCCATACTCGCGGGTGTTGCAAAGCTCGGGTACCCCGTCCGCTTCCGCGACTCGAAATATATCTTCGACGACTCGAAGATAGAGTCACACTCCGCGCTCACCCCGACATATAAAATTCCCGCAAAGGATAAGCTCACAGAGCGGGAAAATCAGGTATATTCAACCGTGTTCCGCCGATTTGTCGCCGTCTTCTGCTCGGAGGAGTGTATAGCGGAGCGGAGCGAGATAAACATCGCCGTCGGCAACCTTGAAACCTTTACCTTGAAGGGCACCGTGATACGGCAGCCCGGCTGGACGAAGTACGACGACTACGGGCAGAAGGATAAAATACTTCCGAAGCTCGCGGTAGGCGAGGTCGTGAATATAAACTTCGCCCCGGCGGAAAAGCAGACCGTCCCGCCGAAGCACTATACGATAGAGACCCTCAATAACTACCTGAAAAATCCTTTCAAGGAGGATAAGGCAAAGGCAAAGGAACTTGAGGAGTCCGGCGAGGTCGACGACGCCGAGGACTATAAGGCGGTGTTCGAGGGGCTCGAGCTCGGGACAGAGGCGACGAGGACGGGAATAATCGACAACGCGAAGAAGAGCGGCTATATAGACCTCAAAAAGGATGTCTATACCATAATGAGCGGCGGCGAGTTCCTTATAAATTCGCTGACAGAGCTCGGTATCACAATGGATAAATACAAGACCGCAGAGCTCGGAAAGGCGCTGAAAAAGGTCTATCACGGAGAGATGAGCATAGACGACTCGGTAAAGCTCGCCGAGAGCGAAATCTCCGATATTTTCAAGGCGGGAGAGGGAGTGACGAATCTCATTCTTCAGGCTGACCCGGAGCCCACCGGGGGAGTATACGGGGAAAATGTCGGGAAGTGCCCGCTCTGCGGCTCGCCCGTCGTCCGCGGCAGAAAATCCTACGGCTGTATGGGCTATAAGGACGGCTGTACCTTCAAGAGCGGGATAGTAATCTGTAAGAGGGAGATAACCTCCGACGAGATGCGCATGCTCCTTGAGCGCGGGACGACGAGGACGCTCTACGGCTTCATATCGCAAAAGGGAAAGAAATTCTCGGCAAAGCTCGTGCTCCGGGACGGAAATGTCGTCTTTGACTTCGCGGCAAAGCAGGCGGAGAAGCCCGGGGAAAAGCCGGAAGAAAAAAAATCTGCCGCAAAAGCGACGGCAAAGGCAAAAACACCGGCAAAGCGGAGTACGAGGGCGGCAAAGCCCAAAGAATAAAGGGCGAGCGTCCATAAGCAGAACACAATCCGGGAAAGGCGCATAGTATGTAAATGGGTGCGGAAAACACCCGAAAAACTCCCGGAGGAAACATATGAATAACTGTCTCTGCCGTATATTCGACGATAACTGCACATGGCTCATCGTGGTTGCGTGCATCCTTGTGTTCTGTTGCTGCTGCAATAACTGACACTGACCTAAGCTGACATCCCTTTTCTTAGGGGGCGGGGCGCACTTGCGTCCCGCCCCCGTTTTCCCGCCGGGCATGAAAATCCCTCGGGGATTTTTTGCATATTGCCGCCGGAATATGAATAGATTTTGGTAAGACAATTATATGCCGGAGGTTTTTTCTATGTTCATTTGTTCCGTCAGGGCGTCGACCGTCAGATTTTTCGCCGTCATAGCGCTCACCGTCGCCGTCACCGTCGCCCTTTTGATAGCCGGGGGCGAGAGATCTGTTTTCACCTCCGTGAGCGTCGGCGGGCGCACGGAGTTCCGCGGTGGGAGCGAGGAGGAGCGGCAGAAATTTCTTTCCTCCTTCGGCGTCCTCACAGACGGAGAACCGAAGGAGAGCGTCACGTTCACCGTCCCGGAGGACTTTGACCTTGTGCTGAACGGCTATAACGAGATACAGAAGGCGCAGGGGCTCGACATCGGGAAGTACAAAAAGAAGAAGGTCACGAGATATACATATCTTGTGAAAAATGCGAAGGACGAGGCAGGGGAGACATACGCTGATATAATAGTCTGGCGCGGGTATATAATCGCGGCGGATATAACCCCCGCGGACCCCGCGGGCGAGGTTCTCCCGATGACGGAGTTTGCCGCCCGCCTCGCAAAATGAACAGATGAAAACAATACACGGGGTGCCGTTATCAGGCACCCCGTGTATTGTTTTGTAGGGAAAAACCATGAAAAAACTATGCGTTTTTCTTTGCCTCCGTCATGCCCCCGTCAGTGTAGACATTGATTTTTTTGAACCCGACGACCTTGTAATATATGAGCGTCAGCGCACAGCAGGTCATCCACCCGACAGGGTAGCCAAAGGCTATGGGGAAGAAGTCGTTTGAGATGAAGTTCGACATAATGAAGAGGTATATCTGCCGTACGACGACAAACGAGGTGAGCATTATCACCATCGGCGCCCGCGTGTTTCCCGCGCCACGGAGCGCGGCGGCGAATACCTGGTTTACCGAGGAGCAGAGATAGAACGGAGTTATGAAGTGGAGGAGCATTACCGCGTGCTCCACGACATCGGGATCCGGGTTGAATATCGCGGCTATCCCGGGCGCGAATATCATTATCGGCGCCATAATCATAAGAGAGCCGACGGTGGACATCAGATAGGCGACATACGTTCCTTTCTTTGCCCGCTTTATATCCCCCTTGCCGAGGTTCTGACCGACGAAGGTCGTCGCCGCGAGAGCTATCGACTGTATAGGCAGGAATATGAACTGGTCTATCTTTGAATAGGTTGTCCAGCCGGCGAGCGCGGCGGTCTTGTCGGAGTTTACATTGCTGATATAGGACTGGACGAATACGTTTGAAAACGCCGTTATCGCGAGCTGTATCGCCGCCGGAATACCGAGCCTTATAATGTTTCCAAGCATTTCGCGGTTTATCCGCAGTTTTTTTATCTCTATCCGTATCGCCCCGTGTGAGCGGAGGAGGGAAATGACTGTCAGGACGGCAGAGGCTGCCTGCGCGATTATCGTAGCGTATGCGACTCCCGCGACACCCATTTTGAACTTGAAAACAAAAAGCAGGTCGAGGAGCGTGTTTGTGACAGCTGAGACGACGAGATAGTAGAACGGGCGCGCCGAGTCGCCGACCGCGCGCATTATTCCCGCACCCATGTTGTATATCATGAGCCCGGAGATCCCGGCAAAATAAATCATTAAATAGGTGTACGCGTGCGGATAAACTCCGCCGCCGTCCCCCTCCGCATGGAGCATGAGCCGGAGCATCAGGGGAGTTGTAAGGAGCCCGAGGGCGGTAAATACGACGCAGAGAATGAGCGTCATTGTCATCGCCGTGTGCGTCGCACACCGGACCTCCTCGTCCCGCCCCGCGCCGTAGTTCTGTGAGATTATGACTCCCGCCCCGCTCGCAAGACCGGAGAAGAAGCCTATCAGTATATTTATTATTGGGGCAACACTGCCGACGGCGGCATACGCCTCCGTGTCCCCCGTCTGCCCTATAACCCATGTGTCGACCATGTTGTAGAGCTGCTGGAAAAGGTTTCCGAGCAGGAGCGGCAGGGCGAAGATTACTATGCTTTTTACTATGCTCCCCTCGGTCATGTCGACGTTCGCGCGCCCGAGGGAAAAACGCTTTTCTTTCGTTTCGGTACTCATTCTTCCAAAAAACACTCCATTTTCTAATATTGTAACACAAAAATCCGCCTCTAACAATACCGTAAAGAAAAAAAGTATTGCTTTTATTCCCGATATAGTGTATCATAGAGTTAACACCCTTTATAAAACGCATGAAAAACGAAAGGAGAAGAGCATGGATAACGAAAATCCCGTAGCCGCCGATATGTCGCAGAACGCGGATTTTGTACTCACCGTCTCCTCGCTTGTCAAAAAGTACGGAACCTTCACCGCCCTCGACGGCATAAGCTTCAACCTGCCCGCCGGGCGCATTATAGGTCTCCTCGGACCGAACGGATCGGGCAAGACCACATTTATAAAGTCTGTCGCCGGGCTCCTCACCCCGACATCGGGGGAGATAACCGTAGCCGGTCACCCGATAGGGGTTGAGAGCCGCGCCGCGGTCTCCTACCTCCCGGAGAGAAACAGCATACCGGAGTATTTCACGGTTGCACAGGCTGTCACATATTTTGAGGACTTCTTCTCGGACTTTGACCGAAAGAGGGCAGAGGATATGCTCTCCCGCCTCGGCGTCCCCGGTGACGCGAAAATTAAGAACCTCTCAAAGGGAACTAAGGAGAAGGTTCAGCTTGTCATGGTAATGTCCCGCCGCGCGCGGCTGTACCTGCTTGACGAGCCGATAAGCGGCGTCGACCCCGCCGCCCGCGATTACATCATATCGACAATTCTCTCCTGCTATTCAAAGGAGTCCTCGGTCATAATATCGACGCACCTTATCGCGGATATCGAGAATGTCATGGACGGCTTCATATTTATAAAGCAGGGGAAGATTGCCTGCATAGGCACGCCGGACGGACTTATGAAGAGCACGGGAAAGACGGTTGACGAGTATTTCCGGGAGGTGTTCAGATGCTGAAAAAGGTATTCAAATATGACTTCCTTGCGATAGCGCGGGTCGCCGTGCCGCTCCTTGCCGTCGTCCTCGGTCTCGGGGTGCTGAACTGCGGGCTTGACGCTATCCTGTGTATAGCGGATATGCCGTCGAACCTTAGGTGGCTTGGCTGGATTGCGACATCGCTTTTTGTGACCTCTTATATCGCGATAGCGGTACTTGACATAATCGTCGGGATACAGATATATTCCCGCTACTATAAGTCGGTGTTCACCGACGAGGGATATCTGACGCTTGTTCTCCCCGTCTCGACGCACCGTCTCCTCCTCGGCAAGTTCCTTGCCTCCTCCCTCTGGATAGTCATCTCCGCCGCGGCGACGGTCCTGTCGATAGTCGTCTCGCTTATCCCCGTCATTGCCATCTCGGGGGCAGAGGACACCATGACTATCGTGGATGTGATACTGAGTACGTTCACAGACAGTATAAAAGAGATAGGTATGCTGAATTTCGTCATTGAAATTCTCCTCGCCGTCACCGTCCTTATAGAGAATATTCTGATAGTTTTCGCCGGAATAACCGCCGGGGCAACCGTAATGAGAAAGCACAGGGTTATAGGCGCCGTAATATTCGTCTATGTCGCAAACACCGTTCAGTCGGTTGTGCACAGCATAATTCAGGGCGCCCTGACTCCGCTTCTTCTGAACGGGGACGGAAGAATGTACTATACCGTCTCAAATATCGTACAGTTCGTGATAGCCGCGGTAATCGCGGCGGTAAGCTATTTTGTGACGTACAGGATAGTTCACAAAGGCGTAAACCTCGAGTAAAAAACCGCCACAGGCAGCGCAGACCGGAAAACGCAAAAAGAATTAATGCGTTTTCCTGCCGCCGTTTTCGCCCTCTGCCGTATTAAATACGGCGACGAGAACGAAGAACGACGACTCTGCACCTGCCTGTGGCAGTTTTATCGGAGTATTTTCTTTCGCGAAAGCCGCTACCCGGTATAATTGATACACGGGTGGCGGTCTTTTTGCGTCTTATTTAAGGAAGCCGAGAAATCCGACGAACCCGTAGCAGGCGAGCGTCATTATCACCCCGCAGACGATAACGCCGAGGAGCACCGTGAAAAACGAGCGCCATTTAGGGAGCGAGAACAGCGACGAAACGAGCGAGCCGGTCCATGCCCCCGTCCCGGGGACGGGCAGGGCAACGAAGAGAAACAGCCCGATAAACGAGGTCGTGACTATTTTCTCGGAGTTCTTTTCCGCCCGCCGCCGGAGCCAGCCGACAATGGGCTTGAACGGCTTGAATTTTTCGAGCCAGTCGAGTATCTTCGGTATGAACATCAGAATAAACGGAATGGGCACCATGTTCCCGATAACGCATACCGGGAGGTTTATATACCACGGGAGCCCGAGCGCGGTGCCGAGGATTACCCCGCCGCGCAGTTCAACGAGCGGGAGCATCGACATAAGGAATACGTAGAGAATGTGCAATATCATTCGTTCGCGCCCTCACTTCCGTCACCGGAATTGCCGGAGCGCGCTATCTTTATATCGAGCACGAGCGCGGTAATACTCACCGCGAGCGCGGGCACGGAGATTGCGAGCCCCGCGGGGTCGCGACTGTCGCCGAAGAGCGTGCTGACTGCGATAACCGAAAATACAGCCCAGAAGATTACCGAGAGAACGTCAAATACGGCACACGCGCGCGAGGGCGCGACCGTCCGTCTCGCAGTCTGTACTATCTTGACCGTCAGCACCGCACATATGAATATCATTATGACGGAGACGATGATTTCAAGAATTACAAACAGCGCGATTACAATTGCGAGCCCTATGCCCGCGCCGATGGCGCCCGCGCCGGCGCCCGAGAGGTCGGTGTTCT
>CALDMI010000140.1 GCA_937914815.1 uncultured Clostridia bacterium | reverse complement strand
TATGCTTGTCAAGGAGTAAAAAGAAAATTTTTCCGCGGGGGCGGTTATATTTGCCTTGCACGCAGGCGAACCACGACCGCGGTCATGTCGTCGCGGCTGCCGCCGTTTTTCTTCGCCGCCGCGATTATCCTTTTCGCATAGTCCGAGGGGTCGGTTACCGGAGGGGCTCCGAGGAGCCCGAGGAGCCACGGGCTCTCGTCCGGGGACTGGCTCACCCCGTCGGAAATCATTATCACATAGTCCTCCGGACGGACATCGACCTTGACGCGCTCTGCGTCCACATTGCCGAGGAGCCCTATCGGCAGGGTGCGGCTCTTTATCCTGAAAAGCGAATCCCCGCGCTTCACAAACGAGGGCGCCGCGCCGCTCTTCCAGAATGAGGCGGAGCCGGTCACAAGGTCGAACTCGAAGAGGTCGACGGTGGCGGAGCACTCCCCCGTTCTCTGGCGTATCAGCGAATTGAGTATCTCGAGCGCGGTATTCTTCCCGCACCCGGCGGACAGCAGCTTCGAAAGGCAGGAAATACAGAATTCCGATGTGTCGTGCGCGACGCTCCCGCGCCCCATTCCGTCGGAGACGAGGGCGAAAAAGCGCCCGTCCGAGGTCTCAAAGCAGGAGACGCTGTCCCCGGAGATCTCGCCGCCCTCTCCCGCGGCACTCGCATATGCCGACTCCGCCGTAAAGGCGCTCTCCGAGGAGCACTCCATAAGTACCGTGCCACCGCGGCGGTAATACTCACGCGCGCCGAGGCGTATGCCCGCACTCTCCTCCATATCTTTTATAAATTCTCCGGAGGACATAATCGAGCCGTCTGCATCCTCCCCCGCCGCGATAAGGTGCGGCGCCCTGTCGCCGAATGCGCGTATCACGCCGCCCCGTATTCCGTGACGCGTCATAACTTCGCCGAGCTTTTCCGAGAGCGCAGAGTCTACCTCCCTTTCCGCGGCGTCCGCCGCGCGCGCCTCCGACAGTGTTTTTGCAAACAGGCGGTATTCCTCTGCCGCCGTTATGAGCGCGGGGTGTGCCTTGCTCTGCCGGAGCGCGCGGACAGCCGCATTTATCTCATCCGAGAGTGCCGCGGCAGAGGCAGGATCGGGGACAACGCACAAAAGCTCGCCCGCGTCGACACATGCCCCGGCACGAAGCTTTGTAAAAGCGGGCGAGAGGAGCTTTTCAAGAACCCCGTCGTCGACGCCCCGCCCGCTCGCACGGGCGGCGGAGGTAAGAAGAATATCCATGTATTCGTCATCGTTCGGCTTTGCGTCCCGCTCGCCCACCTCATGCATTTCGGAGGAGAGGGAGGAGAGCGCACATTCAAGACCGTCGAGCCGCCGCTCACACCGGTTGCGATAAGACAGCGCCATAGTGCCGACCATGTCGGCGGCGCCGGATACCGGCTCCGCGCTCTCCTGCGTCTGCGGCATTACACCGAGCCGGCGAAGAAGCGGAAAGCAGACTATTGAGGCAAGGCAATACTCCGGAAAAACCCCGAGAAAACCGTACACGCCCCCCGTGTACGCGCACCAGAGACTGCCCACCACGCCACCGCCGATAAGCGCATAGGCTATGCCGAGGGAGTATAACACCCCGGCGCTCACGCCGAGGAGAGCATACGCCGCGGAATAGAGTGCCGAGTGCGGAAGTGCGGCGACAAAGCCTATCGCCCCGCCACGCAGTGCGCCGTACCGCCGGGCGACGAACAGAGCCGCAGCCGACGCGAATATGTAGCCTGATGATATCCCGAAAAGCTCATACTCCCGAAGAGAAAGCGATATAAAGAATGTAAATACCAGCGCGGCAAACTGAAAGAACACCGCGGCATATTTCTTTTTGGCTTCGAGCCCCGAGAGTGAAAGCGTGCCCTTTCCGCGGAAAAATTCGCGGAAGTCTACCCCACCGTCAAACAGCCCCGCAAACGCGAGCGTCAGCGCCGGGGGAATAAGTATCATTGAAATTCCGAACGCTACCGAAGTGAGCGTAAGCCCGGAGAGGAGGACCTCGTAAACCGCGGCGATAAACCCGCCTATCACCGAGCAGGACATGCGCAGTGTCAGCCTGTCCGAGAATACCGGGCGCGGGGTCTCCTCCTCTCCCTGCTTTCCCGCCACGCCGCCGGAGATGACTATCCGGAGGAAAACCACGATAACCGCTATCATGGCGTAGACTATCCCCGGGGTCCCGAGCGTCAGCGCGCCGATACACGCCCCGGCGAGCGCCACCCAGACGCGCGACGGCAGAAACGCCGGGGCGCGCGGGTACGAGCCGAACACGAGGTGACCCCTCGAAAATATAAGTCCTATCATAAATACGGTTATATCCGCAAAGACGGACATACCGTCCTCTCTTCTCTTCCGTGCGCCCGAGCGCACGGCTTCTGCGACCCTCCCGAAAAAGCCGCTCTTTCTTTTAAGCCTTTTTTCAGCTTCCATATACTTTACCATCCTCCCCTGTGCTCCGAGACCGCGGATATTCCCCCGCGGTATGACACATTCCGAATTGACGATTATATAATAATTCGGGAGAGAAACGAAAAATGTCACATTGCGCGCCTCCCTTCGCGGAAGATACGCCCGTATCAGCGCAAAAAATGAAAAATACCGTCACTTTTTATACACGGGTGACGGTATTTCGGAAAATTTGCGATATTTAGATGTTAAAATTTGGAATAAATCATGCCGCGAGCGAGTAGAATTTCCGTTTTACTTCTTATCGTTCTTGAAGAACTGGTAGAGATAGCAGGGTATCATTCCGTTATAGAGCTTTCTCACCTTGTCCGCGCGCTTACCGTACAGGCGCTCAAAGCCCGGGTGCGATGTGATTACATAGACCTGCCACGGGGCGAGCGAACGGAAGTGCGCGCCCATCTCGCGGTAAAGCCGCTCTACCTCCTCGGTGCTCCCGCCTATTCTCTCGCCGTACGGCGGGTTTGTGACGATAGTTCCGCGCACGCCCTCCTCGCGTATCTTCCGGCAGTCGGCGACGAAGGGATTTACAATGTCCCCAACCCCGGCTATATCCGCGTTATGCGCCGTGAGTTCCACCGCCGCGCGGTCAATATCCGAGGCATAGACCCGGAAGCGTGTATCGGTTTCGCGCTCTTTTGCCTCCTCGCGCGCGGATTTCCAGAGCCCGCGCGGAATAAACGGAAACTCCTCTGCGGCAAATGAGCGGCGCGCGCCGGGAGCTATCCCGCGCATCATCATCGCCGCCTCTATCGCAATGGTGCCGGAGCCGCACATCGGGTCCCAGAAAAGCACATCTTCGCGCGGGCGGGAGAGCTTTGCTATCGCGGCGGCGAGCGTCTCGCGCATCGGCGCGGCGTTTGACTCCCTGCGGTAGCCGCGCTTATGGAGCGGGACGCCGGAGGTGTCTATCATAAGGGTTGCCTCATTATTCAGTATGAAAAATTCTATCTGATATTTTGTGCCGGTCTCCGGGAAGCGTGCGATTCCGTATCTTCCCGAAAGGGAGTCGACAACCGCCTTTTTGACTATCGACTGACAGTCCGGGATTGAATGGAGCTCGGATTTTATCGAGTGCCCCTTTACCGGGAAAGCGTCCGCCGCGCCTATAAAATCCGCCCACGGGAGCGCCTTTGTGCCCTCAAAAAGCTCGTCAAAGGTTTCCGCATGAAAGCCGCCGACCCTTATGTATACCCTCTCCGCAAAGCGGAGAAATACATTTGAGAGCGCAACTGCCTCCTCGTCCCCGAGAAAGGTCACGCGTCCGTCTATCGTCGATATGCGCTCGTACCCAAGCTCCTCTATTTCCTCTCCGAGAAGCTTTTCAAGCCCGAAAAGGCAGGTCGCAACAAGCTGAAGCTTCATATATTATCCTCGTTTCCCCCGTCCGGCGGGCACATATCGCGCTCCGGCAGGTAATTTTCAAATATAATACCGTCAAAATCCGCGCGGCACGCCGACTCTTCCTCCGCAGAGCGCACAGTCCATGCAAAGGCGGGCGCACGCCAGAATTTCCGCATAAATGTAAAGGGCGCGTACGGAACGGCGGCACGGTCAAAGGCTATAAATGCCGGGCGGGCTATAAAATTCAGAAGAAAATGCTCTATCAGAAGGTATTTTGCCGCGCGGTAATCCGGATTTGCCGTGAAGTGGTCGCATAGATACCCGCTCGCCGAGCCGGGGAGCGCGCGCCGCATGCGCCGCACGGTCATGGGATTAAAGGACTCGGTTATAAATTCACCATTATATTCAGAGAGTATTTTTGCCGCGGCGCCCGACACCGCGCGACAGCCGGGGTCCTCCTTGACCTCGACGAGCAGGGGCACCCTGCCCCCGACAAGTGCGAGAACCTCGTGAAATGTCGGTATCGTCTCCTCCGTGCCCGAGAGACGCAGGGCGCGCAGCTCCGTGAGCGTACATTCATCGACCCGTCGTGGGTCTCCCGTCACGCGCAGGAGCGTGTCGTCATGGAATACAACGACCTCTCTGTCCTTTGTGAGCCTGACATCGAGCTCTATTCCAAATCCATGCTCAACCGCCGCCGAGAAAGCGGAGAGCGAATTTTCCGCCCTGCCCTCGCCGTGCAGCCCCCGGTGCGCGAATTTTGCCCCGCGGTATTTCTTTATACCCGGGTGTCTCCCCGGCGCCGGGAAAAACAGAACGAGGAGGAACAGAACCGTTGCCGCGGTGAATATTACTCGTGTAATAATAAGAAAAACGTGCATAATTGTTTACCTTTTTGCATTTATAGTTATTGTAAATAATTATTTACATAACAGCCCTGTTATGAGTGCTTTGTCTGCCGGAGGTCTCCGAGGTATGCGTCGATTGAAAATGCACACGGGGTAAGGCTTCCGTCTCCCTTCCCGTCGGATTTCCATATCATGGTGGAGAACGACGCATTACCCGGGAACGGCACATCCTCTGCCATTCTCTCGAACGGCACGCCGGTGGCGAGTCCCCAGAAGCTCCGTATAGCGGCGGCGTGGGAAGTGAACATTACCGTTTTGCCGAGGTTCTCCTTTGCGCGGGAGACGACAAAATCATACACGCGTCGTGCCGCGTGCGGCACGCTCTCCCCCTCCGGGAGCACGCAGGTGCCGAAATGCTGTCTCCAGCCTATGCTGAATTCCTCGGGGTACTCGGCGTCGAGCTCGGCGACGACGCGCCCTTCCCACTTCCCCATATACACCTCGCGAAGCTCCTTTGTGGTCGAAAGAAGCAGTCCGCGGCGGCGCGCCGACGGCAGAGCCGTGTGAAAGGCGCGCATAAGGTCGCTTGAATATATTTTGTCGATATGTATGCAGGTGGCGTCAAGAAAATCCGCCGCCATCTCTGCCTGAACAAAGCCCTGCTCGGTCAGATCAAGGTCGGTGTGCCCGAGGAACGAGCCCTTTGCATTGCCGAGACTCTGTGCGTGCCGCAGAATAATTATCCGGCACTCGTCCGGCGCAACAGGCTCGTCCGCGCTCGCCTCCGGGAAGCCGAGAGTCGAAAAGTCAACCGGAACCGCGAGCGGGGGTATCTCCCTGTCAGATGAAACGCCGTGCGCCGTGCGCCCGGCGACGCCGTTTGTGTACGCGCTTGTGTGCACACCTGCGTCCCCGTCTCCACTTGTGCCCATAGTCACGCCCGTACCCGTTCCCGCGCTTGTACCCATGCTCGTGCGTTCGCTTGTGCCTGCGTGTGCCTCCGTGTTCAAGCCTGCGTTTGTATCACCGGGGCGCGTTTGCCGCGTTTTTTCGTCCGCCATGTTGCCCCGCATGCCGTTCTGCATGCAAGTCGGCATATTCTCCGCCGCATAGCTCCGCTTGTCCTCCGGCACATACCGCTCGGTCAGGAACTGCGCAGCCGAGCGGATATGCAGGATACTGTCCACCATTTTTTCGGCTCGCATAGCGGGCTCCGACGCCTGCCGGAGTATCTCTTCCCTGTCTATTTTTCTTTTGTTCTGACCTACCCGCCGGGGTGTGTTTCTCTCTTCTTCTCCCGTTGCTTTTTCTGCTTCTTTTACCGTTACTTTTCCGGTCTTGCCGATTGTATCACCGGATGCCTCGCCGGGCGCGTTTCCCACGCTCACATCCGGGGCGATTGTCCCGTTATTCCGCTCGTCAATTTCGGCGGCTGTTCTCTTTTCGTTGTACTCCATTTTCTTTGGTCTTCCCTGCTTTTTTGCTTGTTTTTACTCGCTTGTTTTTGCTTTATATCGAAGCCGATTTTATATAACTTTTATTCTATATCGAATATATTGAAGCTCGATTTTATGTAACGGACGAAAATCACGAAACGGTTGCGGTATTCATGCAATACCCGTCCGCCTCATAACTCTATCACCGCCCATAAAGCCGTTTTGACAAAATCAAAAAAATCGCAGCATAGTTTATATTTGTCAAAATTGCATTTATTGACCTCAAACTCGTATTAATAAAATGTGTTGCACATTTTCAGGCAACGTGCGTTGGATCTTCGAGCAATCCGGCGCAAGCTGCGTAAAGTTGTGTGCCGCAGCGTGCCATAAAGAAGCGAGACGGATTTTATGTGTTTTCGCTCTGCGAGTCGTTCCGCAAACCGCTCCGCGACCGTTCCGCAAGTCGTTCGGCGAACCGCTCCGCAAGTCGTTCGGCGAGCTGCCCCGTGATCGCTCTGCGAATTGTACTGCGAATCGCTCCGTCAAACTACGCTCTCGTCGTGCCTTGTCAGCATTTCATCGACGTTATTCCCCGGTATAGCCACTCATTCAAAGTGCAATCTCTTCGGTTATAAGTCAGATTATCAACCCTTTACGATACATTTTACCACACTTTCAGATAGTTTTCCACAGAAAAATGGCGTTTTAACAAAAAATACTCGAGCGTGCAAAGAACAGCCAGCAAAAACATCGGAGCGAACCGCGCGCATAACGCCAAAAAAAGGTTCGTAGTTACCGCGAGCAAATCATAAATTGACAGCAATTTTTACAATGCATTATATTCGTATTATTTACGAATTAATCAAAATACATCGCAAAATTTCGTCATTTTGAAGTCATTTATCATTGATTTTTACTGTTTATTAATTTTGTTTTCGTATTAATTACACGCGAATTTTGCAAAAATAGTTGCATAAAGCGCATAAATAGCCAGAGAAGAACGTCAATTTAATAATTATACGATATTCAACGAAAGAGCGCGTTTTTGAAAAAGCAATGTAAAAAATCAATTTGAAAAAGCATGATAAAAACACGCATGCAATCTGTGAAAACAGCCGCCCAAAAGCGCAAAAGCATCCGAAAGCCAAAAGCAAGCGCAAAATCCCATAAACGCCGAGAAAATGCGCCCCATAGTAGCTAAATCCGGACATAAATGTTTAGCAAACTGCAAAAATTCTCAAAAACGGCGTCAAAATCCCGTAAAATCACCTGTAAGAGACTTTTTCGACGCAAAAGAAGCTCTAAAACTGCAAAAAGCTCTATTGTAATTCGCAATGTCCTCTCTGAAAACGCTGCAAAACGCTCCCAAGACCTCCTGAAAGCGTCCTAAAATAGAGAAAAAGCAGTGCGAAGGTATTATAAAGGCTTCAAAATCGTATCTTGAAGGTAAAATTTTGCCTCTA
>CALDMI010000139.1 GCA_937914815.1 uncultured Clostridia bacterium | reverse complement strand
ATTCCGTGCCGCGAGAGGAGCGCGTAAAACTCCGCCTTTTTACTGACCTCGCGATACACCTCATGCGACGGGAAGACGAAAAAGTAGCCGGGCAGAGAGTCGCGGCAGCTGTCGAGCAGCTCCGCATACCAGTCCGAACATGGGACGATAATTCTCTCGGCTCCCGGGCTCGCCTCCCTTATTTCCTCCGCGAGGCGCGGAAAAACGCCGTTCTCGCATATATCGGGAACGGCGATAAAATCAATATAAGGCGCGCCCGCAGACAGGGCAAGGCGCGTCTTCCCTATCGTCAAGGAGCGGAGCCATGCGGCACGGTGAAATGCCTGTGCCACCGAATAGGCGTTAAGGTCCGCGCCGAGGAGCACGGGCAGAGTTTTCTGTGTGAGCGAACGGTATTTTTTCATATATCCCCCGCTCTGCCCCGGATACCCGTTTATACATCGGCTCCCCGAAAAGCCCGGCACCGACTATATTCTCGGCGACATGTCGAAGCCCGGGAAGCCGCGCTTACGGAGAACCTCATAAACGGCTATCGCCACGGAGTTTGAGAGGTTCAGGCACCGGAGAGTCGGCAACATGGGAATTTTCAGGCACCGCTCCGGCGCAGCGCGGAGAAGCTCCTCCGGGAGCCCTACAGACTCGCACCCGAACATCAGAAAGACCCGCCCGGTATACTCCGGCTCGGTATACGGTATACCGCCCTTCGCCGAAAAGTAATACACCGTCTCGCCGGGGTTCTTCTCGAAAAACTCTTCCGTGCTGTCGTAATATGTGACATCGAGCTTATCCCAGTAATCGAGCCCGGCGCGCTTAAGAGTTCTGTCCGATATTTCAAATCCGCACGGGCGGATGATATGGAGCGCCGCGCCGGTGACTGCACAGGTGCGCGATATGTTCCCCGTATTTCCCGCTATTTCCGGGTGGCAGAGCACAATATTTATTTCTTTCACAGTTAGTGTTCCTTCGCTTCTGATTTTTAT
This sequence comes from uncultured Clostridia bacterium, assembly GCA_937914815.1. GTDB lineage: Bacteria > Bacillota > Clostridia > Oscillospirales > CAG-272 > UBA1740. The sequence continues at coordinate 1,864 of CALDMI010000139.1, read as the reverse complement.
GCGGCTCACGGAGCGCATAACAGCTTACAGTGAATATTTTATACGGTGGCGACGGATTGTCAAGCTGTTTTTTATCGGTACAGCGGAAAAATTTACAAAAAGCTCTTTTTTTCGCGCGCGTGGTGTGATATAATTACACTGCTAAAATATTTTTCTGATAGCGGAGTATTGAAATGGGGATTCTTAAAAAGATATTCGGTGATTACAGCGAAAAGCAGATAAAGAAGATAATGCCGACGGTTGAGAAAATCGAGAGCCTCGCTGACACATTTGCCGCGATGAGCGACGACGAAATGCGCGCATATACAGACAAGCTGCGCGGCGACCTCAAGAGCGGCAAGACGCTCGACGACATTCTGCCCGAGGCTTTTGCCCTCGTTCGCGAGGCGGCAGACCGCGTCCTCGGCAAGCGACCGTTCAAGGTACAGCTCATCGGCGGAATACTCCTCCACCAGGGGCGCATCGCCGAGATGAAAACCGGAGAAGGTAAAACCCTCGTCGCCACTATGCCGGCATATCTGAATGCCCTCACCGGAAACGGCGTGCACATAGTCACGGTCAATGACTACCTCGCCCGCCGTGACAACGAGGAGATGGGAAAAATACATGCGTTTCTCGGGCTCCGCACCGGGCTGATAGTCCACGGGCAGACGCCGGACGAAAAGCGCGAGGCGTACAACGCCGACATAACCTACGCGACGAACAACGAGCTCGGATTTGACTATCTGCGCGACAACCGCGCGGTGTACAAAAGCGACATGGTACAGCGCGGACTGAACTATGCGATTGTCGACGAGGTCGACTCAATACTCATAGACGAGGCGAGAACTCCGCTCATAATTTCCGGCATCGGCGAGGAGAGCTCCGAGCTCTACAAAAAAGCCGACAGCTTCGTCAGAACTCTCCACCCCCGCATTATACGCGAGGTGGACACGAAGCTCGACGAATCTAACTATGACGAGGAGGTCATAACCGACGAGAAGAGCGGCAAGGAACGCACAGTCACCTATGATTATATAGTGGACGAGAAGGCGCGCACCGCGGTGCTCACAAAATACGGCGTCGAAAAAGCGGAGCGCTACTTCGGCGTCACGGACCTCAATCCCGCGGACGGGGACGGCGAGAACAGCGACCTCAACCATTTCATATCAAACGCTCTGCGCGCGCACGGCGTCATGAAAAACGAGGTTGAGTACATCGTCAAGGACGGAGAGGTCATAATCGTCGACTCCTTCACCGGGCGACTCATGCCCGGGCGGCGGTACAGCGACGGACTGCACCAGGCGATAGAGGCAAAGGAAGGGATAGAGATACAGAAGGAATCGCGCACCCTTGCGACAATCACCTTCCAGAACTTCTTCAGAATGTACAAAAAGCTCTCCGGCATGACGGGTACCGCACTCACCGAGGAGAATGAGTTCAACCAGATATACGCGCTCGATGTCGTTGTTGTCCCGACTAACAAGCCGATGATAAGAATTGACAGAAACGACGCTATCTACAAGACCCGGCGCGGAAAGCTCCTCGCCGTCGTTGAACAGATAAAGGAATGTCAGGCAAAGGGACAGCCCGTGCTCGTCGGTACGGTGTCGATAGACAAATCCGAGGAGCTCTCCGCCATTCTCAAAAAAGTGGGCATACAGCACAAGGTGCTGAACGCAAAGCACCATGAGCGCGAGGCGGAGATAGTCGCGCAGGCGGGAAAATACGGCGCAGTCACGATATCCACCAACATGGCGGGGCGCGGAACCGATATAATGCTCGGCGGCAACCCGGAATATATGGCAAAAGCGGAGATGAGAAAGCGGGAGTTTACCGAGGATATGATCTCCGCCGCATCCTCTGTCGCCGACACGGACAACGA
>CALDMI010000138.1 GCA_937914815.1 uncultured Clostridia bacterium | reverse complement strand
TTCCTATCTCGCTCTCGTGCTCCGGCTCTGCGGGCTTCTCTTCCGCCTTTGCGGCGGCAGCCTGCTTTGCGGCTATTTCGGAGAGGAGCTTTTCGCCGTCTATTCTCGTAAAGAGGGTATGCGCCTCGCCGAGCGGGCGACCGGACTCAAGCGCGCCGAAAGATTCAAGTGTTGAATAATCCCGTCTGTCCGTGCCGAGCTGTGAGAATATGCTCTCCGCGGTCGCGGGGAGGAACGGAGTGAGCATAACCGCCGCGGAGCGTATCACCTCGAGGAGGTTATATATGACGGTTGCGAGGCGGGGGAGGCTCTCCTCCGACTTTGCAAGTATCCACGGGGTGGTCTCATCTATATACTTATTTGCGCGGCGGAGGCAGGAGAAAATCTCATCGAGCGCGTCGGCAATATGAAAGTCCTCTGTCAGGCGGCGGGACTCGTCTGCCGCGCGGCGGACGGCGGCGCGGAGCTCGTCATCTATCGGCTCGGCTACTCCCGGCGCGGGGACAACACCGCCGAAGTACTTCTTCGTCATGGCGTGTGTGCGGCTGACGAGGTTTCCGAGGTTGTTTGCGAGGTCGTTGTTATAGCGGAGAATGATATTCTCGTATGTTACGGTGCCGTCCGAATTATACGGCATCTCGGCGAGGGCGTAATAGCGCACTCCGTCGACCGAGAAGATCTCCGCGAGCTCGTCCGCGTAGACGACATTCCCGCGCGACTTTGACATCTTGTCCGCGCCGGAATTGAACCACGGGTGCCCGAATATCCGTTTCGGCAGCGGGAGCCCGAGAGCCATCAAGAAGATAGGCCAGTATATCGTATGGAAGCGGAGAATGTCCTTTCCGATTATATGGACGTCGGCAGGCCACCACTTGCGGAAGCTCTCGCTCTGCTCCTCGTAGCTCTTATCCGGGTCATAGCCTATGCCTGTAATGTAGTTCACAAGCGCGTCAAGCCAGACATATATGACATGGCGGGGGTCGGACTCAACGGGGACGCCCCATGTGAAGGAGGATCTTGTGACGCAGAGGTCCTGGAGCCCGGCTTTCAGGAAGTTATTGACCATTTCCTTTTTGCGCGACTCCGGCTCTATGAACTCCGGATGAGTGTCTATATACTCTATGAGGCGGTCGACATACTTGGACATTCTGAAGAAGTACGCCTCCTCCTTTGCCTGCTGTACCGGGCGACCGCAATCCGGGCAGATTCCGTCCTTTGCCTGTGTCGCCGTAAAGAAGGACTCGCAGGGGGTGCAATACCAGCCCTCATAGAAGCCCTTGTATATATCTCCCTGACGGAGAAAGCGCGCAAAGATCTTCTTCACCGCCGCGACATGATAGTCGTCGGTCGTTCTTATGAACTTCGTGTAGCTCGCGCCCATGAGGTCCCATATCGCCTTTATCTCGGCTGCGACGCCGTCGACATATTTCTGCGGCGCGACGCCCGCGGCGGCGGCATAGTCCTCTATTTTCTGCCCGTGCTCATCCGTGCCGGTGAGAAAGAAAACGTCCTTTCCCATCTGGCGCTGAAATCTCGCGAAGGCGTCTGCCATTATGACCTCGTAGGTGTTGCCGAAATGCGGCTTACGCGAGGCGTATGCAATAGCGGTTGTCAGGTAATACTTTTCCATAATTTCTCCTCTCCGCGTGCCGCAAATGAGCGGACGCGCTGCGGGTATTTTTTCTGTCAATGAAATATTTTAACACACGCGTGCGGAAATTACAAGGTATTTTACCGTAAAATATGGGTTTTATGCCGCAGAATACCGCGCACGGTGCGGGAAAAGGCATTGACAAGAGGGGCGCGCGGTGTTACAATATAGCTGTAGAGAATTGATTTTCAGCCGGAGGTGTCTATGGCGGGATATTTCACCGATATACTCGGAAATGCCGGGACTAAGAGCCGGCTCGCGGATCTGGTATCGCGCGGGACACTGCCGCACGCGCTGATAATCGCGGGGGACGCCGGATGCGGGAAGCACACGCTCGCCCTCGGGATAGCGGAGGCTCTCAACTGTGAGAGACGGGGGTCATCTGTCCCCTGCGGACTCTGCGACAGCTGTCGGAGGATACGCGAGGGGAACTTCCCCGATGTTATGACGGTGCGCCGCCCGGACGGGCGCGCGACTCTCGGCGTCGACGACATACGGGCGATGAAAGAGGACACCTTCCTCTCGGCTACCGAATCCGAATACAAGGTCTACATCATAGAGGACGCGGAGACAATGACACAAGCGGCGCAGAACGCGCTTCTGAAAGTACTCGAAGAGCCGCCGGAGAAATGCATCATAATTCTCCTCTGCTCCGACCCGTCGAAGCTCCTTGTCACCGTGCGCTCACGGGCGCAGACGCTGACCATGGAGAAGTTTGACGACGCGACGGTGCGGGACTACCTGATAAAGAATGTCTCGGGCGCCGCGGCGCTCGCCAAAAGCGACCCGCAGAGGCTCGACGACATTGTGATATCCGCCGGGGGGCGGATAGGAGAAGCGAAGCGCGGGCTCGACCCCCGGAGCGCGGAGGCAAAGGAGGCGGAGCGCGCATGCGTTTTCTCTCTTGTGGCGTCCGCCGGGAGCGGGGCGCGCTTTCCCGAGATATATGCGGCGGTCTATTCCCTGCCGCAGAAGCGACAGGAGCTCTCCGACGCTCTGACCCTCGCGATGACGGCGGTGCGCGACATTATAACCGTGAAGACGGGGACGGGGCTCCCGCTCCTATTCTACACCTCCGAGGTGGCGGCGAGGGACGCCGCGGCGAACATCTCCCGCGAGAGAGCCGGAGAGATATTCGGAATACTCACCGACACATATGACATGTGTCAGAAAAATACAAATGTACAAGCCACGCTCGCAAGCCTTGCGTCAAGGATACGCTTCGGCTGAGCGGAATTTCAAGGAGAATATATGACAGAAGAAAACAGCGTGATAAATGAGGGCGCGGAGATGCCAACCGGAAGCACGGCGGCGGACGATGTGCAGAATGTAAAAGAGAGCGCACAGGGCGGCGCACCCGATGTCGCAGAGACCGCGCAGGACGGAAAGAGCGCGCCCGGGGGCGTCGAGATAGTCGGGGTGAATTTCCGCGAGGCGGGAAAGATATACTACTTTTCCCCGGCGGGAGAGCGGCTCTCGGTCGGCGACGCGGTAATTGTCGAGACGGCGCGCGGTGTCGAGGTCGGGCACGTGAAGATAGCGAACCGGTATGTCCCGGAGAGCGAGGTCATCCCCCCGCTCAAAGCCATAACCCGCAAGGCGACGGCACAGGACATGGAAAAGCAGGCAAAGAACCGCGAGGCAGAGCTCGAGGCAGCGCAGATATGCAAAAAGAAGATAGCCGAGCACGGGCTCTCAATGAGCCTTGTTGCGGCGGAATACACATTTGACAACTCGAAGCTGACATTCTATTTCACAAGCGAGAACCGCGTCGACTTCCGCGACCTTGTGCGCGACCTCGCCTCGACATTCAGAACAAGGATAGAGCTTCGGCAGATAGGAATACGGGACGAGGCAAAGATAATGGGCGGGCTCGGCACCTGCGGGCGGAAATACTGCTGTGCGGGATTTCTCACCGATTTCGTTCAGGTCTCGATAAAGATGGCGAAGGAGCAGAACTTCTCGCTCAATTCGTCGAAGGTATCCGGCGCGTGCGGACGGCTTATGTGCTGTCTTAAATACGAGCACGAGACATACGAGAGCGCGCTCCGCGTTACGCCCCCTACCGGCTCTGTCGTCATGACCTCGGACGGCGAGGGCGTCGTCACCGAGACGAAGCCGCTGGCGGGCGAGGTGCGCGTCAGGCTCTCCGATCCGGCGAACGAAAAGGACGCAATGCGCCTCTGCAAGATTTCAGACATAAAGGTCATAAGCGTGCCGAACGGCAAGCGCTTTGACATGACGGCGAGCCCGGAGGAGG
>CALDMI010000137.1 GCA_937914815.1 uncultured Clostridia bacterium | reverse complement strand
ACGGTTATATTAGTCGTTACGCTGTTCATCTTATCGTTCTGACGGACAAGGCGCTCACCCACAAAGAGGGTGCTGTCATTCACCTTAACGGTCAGCGCGTATTTCTGATCTGTATCTGTGGTATAGCAGATAAGCGCGCCGGCGACATTTACATCCGAATCCGAGAGGGTGAATGTCGCGTCCACTCTGCGGCAGGCGAACTCAAATCCGTTTGCCGCAGTTATGTTCGAGCGGGTGACCGTCACATTTCCGGAGGAACTGTGATGCACCACCAGACTGTCAGTAGTAATGGTAAGGTTATCTATCTCAAGGGTGCTTACGCTGTTGAGCATTATAGCCGAGACCGCGCCGGCATTTACAGCCGCGCCTGGCTTCGAGGAATAAAGCTTTACATCGGTTGCGGGTCCCTGTATACGGAAGATGTAATTATATCCGCTTGTTTTCCAGTCTGTCGTATCGGCGGTAAGGGTATGTCCGTTAAGGTCAATCGTGAGCTTTCTTGTTGCGGAAAGATAATTTACCTCAGCCGCGCCGTGAACGGTCATATCGTCGACAAACACAACGGTTATATCAGAGTTCGCAGCAATATTGCCGAAGTCGCCGCCATAGAAACTGTCGGCTGTTCCGTACTTTGTGACGGTCTTGCCGGAGAACATCACGTACTTTACGCCCTCGGCAGAAAGGTCGCTCGTTACGGCGTAATAGTTAACAGTCTTGCCGAGGTCGGCGTAAGAAACGGAGATCGTCTCCGCGGCTCCGCCATTGGTCCTCGACCAGCCATTAATCTTCTTGCCGTCAAAGCACGCGGCGTAAGGCATGTCGGCTGTCGCGGATGCGACCTTTTCAAGCTTCCATGTATCGGCGCAGCTCGCGCTCTTTTCGCCGTAATTGAAGACAAGGGTTGCCTTTGCATGGCTCATTATGTACGGAAAGGTCGAGTCGGAGGTCTCTTTATAGAGGTAATCAGTGTATATGGTGGAGTCTGAAGTGGTGTTACCCAATTTTACAGCCGTCTGGTTGAAGCGCGTACCGTCGGCGATAGTCAGCTTCATTGTTCCGCCGTTCGACCAGACAATCGCCTGATCTACCTGAGACGAGAGCCTCGACTCTCCGGTTATATTGAGCCAGCCGTTTTTGAAAACGAAGATATCGTCGGCGGTTGTGGAGATTGTGACATTCTCGAAGTCGACGGAATTTGTCGTACCCTCGTCATATACATATATAACGCGGTTCGTCGACTCTATGTTACAGTGTCTGAATACTATCTTCATAGAAGAGTCAATAGTGGTATTCAGCACATGCTCAGAGGTCTTTATCGTCACGCCCTCAACGGTGAGAGAGCCTTTAACCCGCGATACTGCCGCAAATCTGTTGCTTTTGCCTATATTGATTACCGCGCCGTCGCCCTTTACGGTAAGGGAGGAGCCGGCGTGAACAACTATCATGCCGCAGTCAGTATCATTTGAGAATGTACCGGTAAGAACGGTCTTACCGAGGTCAAGAGTTATTGACTTGTTCCCCATTGCCACCAGTCCGTCTCTTCCCTCGTATGAGACAGTCTCGTAAAGAGAATAGATCGTTCCGCCGTCCGGAGCATTATTCGCAGCGGAATAAAGGCTCGACTGGTATTCTATTGAACCGTCGCTCTTTCTGTAAGCGAGCCAGTTAGAAGAAGAAGCCGTTATTTCCTTTGTTCTCACATACGGATAAACCTCGTCGGAAGTGTCATTCGTGAGCATCCAGTCGACTACTGAGTCCTCGGTGTAGGAGCCGGTTATAACATTGCTTCTATTGAATTTGACTCCCGACGAGACGGTAAATCTCGTGTAGGGTGCTGTTGATCTGCCGTTGAGAAGTTTCTCATTCGCGTTTGAGCAGAGATGATTTACCTTAGATGTGCCGGAGATGTCTATCCAACCGCCGGTGCAGTCAAACATCTGGTCGGAATATCCGGTCAGCGTGCAGTTCACGAGCTTCAGCGGGTTGGTATTCACCGATGAGTTTATAACGAACATACGGTCGGAGCCCGTTGTACCGAGTGTCGTAAGCTCACAGTTTCTGAACTCTATAGTCTGACCCTCGGCTATTTTTATGTTCAGAAGTCTACCGGAGTTTACAATAATATTCACACCGTCGACCGTAAGGTTGCCGGAGGTCATATCGCAGAAGCGCTTTCCGGACGGGATCTCGAGCGTCGCGCCGTTGCCCTTAAGAATTATGTTACTGTTATCAACAAAATTAAAGGCGTTTGCCTGTGGGGAACCGTAGATAACGGTAGATGCGCCGAAGTCTATGGTAACCGTCTTATTTTTATTTCTGAAGTCGGCATAGTCGCCTGTCCAGTTAATCTTATCAAAGAGAGCTTTGATTGTGCCACCGTCGGGGCAGGCATTGACGGCAGAGTAGAGTTTTCCGCTTTTGCTTACGCTATTACCGTCCGCGTCAAAGATTTCCCAGCAGTTATCGGTTTTCTCCGTCCCCTCCGTCGTCTCGGCAAAGGCGCCGACGGCAAAGAGACACGCAAGAACAGAAAGAATGACAATTGCGGGGATGAGTATTTTCCAGAGTTTCTTCATTTTCCTGTGTTTTCTCCTTTTTTATTTTTCTTAGAACGAATTAACGCATGCACTCCGCCGCACCGGGTCAGAAAAAGGCGCGCGGGTACGCATTTCCACTATGTACAATTTTAACAAAAAAGAAAAGGAAAAACAATTGATTTGTTCAACATAAATAAAAACGAATTTTTGGGCATATTGCACAGTTTTATATAAGAAAATCGCCCCTTATTGGGGCGATTTGGAGAAAAAATAAGCATTTTTGCACAATCGAAAAAATTGGGGGAAAAGGGATGGAGGGCGCCGGTGCGTCGGCGCAATTATATTCGCCTTACGGCGAGTGATATTAACCGTGCACGGTTAATTCGTTGTCTGAGTGACAAGCACTCAGACAACGCCCTGAGCGAGCATAGCATCTGCGACTTTAAGGAAGCCCGCGATATTCGCGCCGGCGACAAGGTTGCCGGGGAGGTCGTACTCCTCTGCGGCGCGCGACGCGTCAGAATATATTTTATCCATTATGCCGTGAAGCTTCGCGTCTACTTCCTCAAAGGTCCATGAGAGGCGGGCGGAGTTTTGCGACATTTCAAGCGCACTGACGGCGACGCCGCCGGCATTTGCCGCCTTTGCCGGGGCGAAGAGAACGCCCGCCGAGAGGAACGCCTCCACCGCCTCCGGCGTCGAGGGCATGTTCGCACCCTCTGCCACCGCATAGGTGCCGCCGGAGATAAGCTTTTTTGCCGAGTCTCCGTCTA
>CALDMI010000136.1 GCA_937914815.1 uncultured Clostridia bacterium | reverse complement strand
TAATACAATAAAAAAGCGGAGGTGCGCTATGGGGATATTGAGAGATAGAAAAGAGTACAGACGAAGAATTATCGACAAATCCATTGAAACCTATTTACAGGTCAGCGGAGCGGTCTGTATAGAAGGACCCAAATGGTGCGGAAAAACATGGACATCCGCATTTCATTCCAAAAGCGAGTTTTTGGTTGGCGACCCGGCAAACAACTTTTCCAACCGGCAGCTCGCCGAATTGGACCCCTCCATGATTTTGCAAGGCGATACTCCGCGCCTTATAGACGAGTGGCAGGAGGTCCCGTCAATATGGGACGCCACAAGAGCGGAAGTAGACCGGCGGCATGAAAAGGGACAAATCATTTTAACCGGCTCTTCCACCCCGAAAACCAAAGGCATTATGCACAGCGGCGCGGGCAGAATTGTGCGGCTCCGCATGAATACGATGTCATTATACGAGTCCGGCGACTCGTCCGGAAAGGTCAGCCTCTCCGAGCTGTGCGGCGGCAATATTAACACGCAGCTTCTCGATGAAGTGCCCCTTGAAAAAATCGCAACCCTTATTGTCCGCGGCGGGTGGCCGGAAAACATTTCCGTCAGCGAAAAGAACGCCCACCTTATGCCGAGAGCCTATATGGACACCGTTATCGGCGAGGATCTCGGCAAGCTCGACGACGGAATCGAGTATAACAGGCACAAGATGCAGCTGCTTCTCCGTTCGCTCGCGAGAAATGAGTCCACCACTGTGTCAGACTCTTCGCTCCTCCGTGATATGCAGGCACAGGAGCGCGACACGATAAGCCGGAACACGGTATCAAAATATCTCGAGGCGCTCGGGCGGTTGTTTCTCCTTGAAAATCAGGCTCCTTTTTCTCCGAGCCTGCGCTCCTCGCTGCGCGTAAAGCAGTCGGAGAAAAGGCATTTTTCCGACCCTGCAATGGCATGCGCACTGTTGAATATCACCCCGGACAAACTTTTAGCCGACCTTAACACATTCGGCTTTCTCTTTGAAGCATTGGCAGAGCGTGATCTCGCTGTCTATGCACAGTCATTCGGCGCAAAGCTTTTCCATTATCAGGACTACAAAAATAACGAAATCGACGCGGTCATTGAGCTCGATAACGGCGACTGGTGCGCATTTGAAATAAAGCTCGGCGCAAAGAAGATAGACGAGGGCGCGGAAAACCTTATCAGGGTATGCGGCGACATAGTCGCAAACGGCGGGAAGCCGCCGAAGATCATGTGCGTCATATGCGGGCTCTCAAACGCCGCCTACGTAAGGTCCGACGGGGTATTTGTCGTCCCGCTTACGGCTCTGAAAGATTGATTTAGTCGTCCTTCACGCTTCCCTTTTTCATATATGTAAGCGCGAAAAGCAGGCAATTATGTAAATAATACTTCACAAGCGGTCACAAAAAATATAAGGCACAGCGCCCCGGAAATGATACACGGGGTATGCTGTGCCTTTTTGCTTTGATATTAGTTTACGTCTTTTTTATCTCCGGTGGCGGTCGCCGTCGGCGCCGAATCGTAGAGGTGGCAGGCGACGCAATGCCCGCCGCCGAGGTCGCGGAACTCCGGCGCTGCCTCACGGCAGATGTCCATGCACTCGCGGCATCTGGTATGGAACTTGCACCCCTTCGGCGGGTTTGCCGGAGAGGGGATGTCTCCCTCCAGTATCACGCGGTTCAGTTTTACATCCGGGTCGGGCGTCGGGACGGCGGAAAACAATGCACGGGTATAGGGATGAAGCGGCTCACGGAAGAGGTCCTCCTTTGTCGCGTACTCAACCATAGTACCGAGATACATAACTCCGACCTCGTCCGAAATATGCTCGACGACCGAGAGGTCATGCGATATGAATATATACGCCTGTCCGCGCTCCTCCTGCAGGTCTTTAAGAAGGTTTATAACCTGCGCCTGTACCGAGACGTCGAGAGCCGAGACCGGCTCGTCACATATAACGAGCTTCGGCTTCAGAGCCAGCGCCTTTACAATGCAGATACGCTGTCTCTGCCCTCCCGAGAACTCATGCGGGTAGCGCGCCACATGGTTCGGGCGCA
>CALDMI010000135.1 GCA_937914815.1 uncultured Clostridia bacterium | reverse complement strand
GCAACTGTGCTGAGCTCCTCGCAAAGAAGAATGTAGACGGCGGTCTTATCGGCGGCGCATCGCTGAAAACCGATAAATTCACCGTTATCGTAAAGGCGGCAAACTGACCGCAGACGAATAACCGACAAACGAAAGCTATAAATAACAACTGACAAAACGAGAGCACCGCGATAGGGGATACATATCTTTACCGCGGTGCTTTTTTACAAAAATGAGGATAAAACGATGTACGAATACATAGAAAATTTCCGCGAGCTCGGGTTCGGCATGTTTGTCCATTTCGGGCTTTTCAGCACATACGGACACGGCGAATGGTATTTTGAGCAGGCTAACCGGTATAAGGGCTTGACAATGGAGGAGTACGCCCGCGCAAAGGACAGATTCCGCGTAAAGGAGGGCTGGGCGCGCTCGCTTGTCCGCGCCGCAAAGTCCGCGGGCTGCAAGTATATAACCCTGACGACAAGACATCACGAGGGCTTTTCGCTCTATGATACACAGGGGCTCTCGGACTTCGACGCCCCCCATTCCGCGACCGGGCGCGACCTTATAAGAGAGTTTGTCGACGCCTGCCGCGAGGGCGGTGTAGTGCCCTTCTTCTACCATACGATGATAGACTGGCATCACCCGGATTTCAAGGACAATTTCCCGAAATATATTGACTACCTTGTTTCGAGCGTGGAGATCCTCTGTAAGAACTACGGCAGGATAGGCGGTCTCTGGTTTGACGGCGTGTGGAATAACCCGGGCGCAGATTGGCAGCTTGACAGGCTCTATTCCATGATAAGAAAATATCAGCCCGAGGCAATGATAATAAACAATACGGGTCTCCATTCTCTCGGCGTCGTCGGTCACAGTGAGATAGACGCCGTGACATTCGAGCGCGGGAAACCGTTTGCTCCGCCGGAAAACGGGGGTAAGCTTATCGCGGGCGAATTGTGCGAGGTGCTGAACGACCATTGGGGCTACGCCGCCGACGATATAAACTATAAGCCGATAGCCGCTCTCATAGAGGAACTTGTAGAGTGCAGGGCATGCGGCTGTAATTTCCTCCTGAATATCGGACCGCGCGGTGACGGCAGCGTCTCGCCGATAGACGCGGCATACCTCTCCGAGATAGGCAGATGGGTAAAGGCAAATAAGAAATTCATCTACTCCGCCCGCCCGTACGACGGCGCAAAGGCAGACGGCGCATACCTCCTTACCGACGGTAAGAATGTCTATGCGGCTGTCCCCGGCGTCCCCATGTGGACGAATATAGGCGCGGCAAATTATTCGGAGGAGCACCCGGTGACCTTCTCCCGCCGCATAACCTCCGCCCGCTGGCTCGACAGTGGTGAGCGCGCGACCGTTTCGGGCAATGTCCTGCCCCCGGCGGGCTTTCCATATGGGACGAGCCTTACCATGCGCGTCGCAAAGGTTAAACTCAAATAATTCTAATAAATTAGAAATGCGTTTTCGCAATGGGGCTATGTATACAAAATCCGGCGCGCGCCTTTGTGCGGTTTTTACAAAAAACGAATCGAAAAACCGTTAAATAGCCCCTTGCACCGCCCTTTCGCACATGTTAAAATAGTACCGTAAAATAAACCGGAATAAAAGGAGTTAAACATGGCTGGACTTTCTTTAAGACATATTTATAAGAAGTACCCCGGCGGCGTCGTCGCGGTATCAGACTTCAACCTTGAGATAAAGGACAAGGAGTTTCTCATCTTCGTCGGTCCCTCCGGATGCGGAAAATCGACAACCCTCCGTATGATAGCAGGACTTGAGGAGATAACCGAGGGCGAGCTTTACATAGGCGATAAGTATGTAAACGATGTCGCGCCGAAGGACCGTGATATAGCGATGGTGTTCCAGAACTACGCGCTGTACCCTCACATGACCGTTTTTGATAACATGGCTTTCGGACTGAAGCTTCGTAAGGTTCCGAAGGAGGAGATAAAGAGACGCGTTGAAGAGGCTGCGAGAATACTTGATATATCCCACCTTCTTGAGCGCCGTCCGAAGGCTCTTTCCGGTGGACAGAAGCAGAGAGTTGCGCTCGGTCGTGCGATAGTCAGAACCCCGAAGGTATTCCTGCTTGACGAGCCGCTGTCAAACCTTGATGCAAAGCTCCGTGCGAGCATGAGAACCGAGCTTACAAAGCTGCATAAGAAGGTCGAGACCACATTCATATATGTTACGCATGACCAGGTCGAGGCTATGACTATGGCGACGCGTATCGTCGTTATGAAGGACGGTATCATTCAGCAGGTTGATACTCCTCAGAACCTCTATGACGCTCCCTGCAACCTCTTCGTTGCCGGCTTCATAGGCACCCCGCAGATGAACTTTGTGAGCGGCAAGCTTGTAAAGCATGACTCCGACCTCTACGCGACCGTCGGAAATACGGAGCTCAAGCTCCCGGCTGATAAGGCTAATAACCCGGCTCTCAAGGAGTATATAGGTCAGGACGTTATCTTCGGTATCCGTCCGGAGGCTATACATGACGAGCCGATGTACCTTCAGTCTCTCTCCGACACCGTAATGGATGTCAATGTCGATGTAACCGAGCTTATGGGCGCGGAAATATACCTCTACCTCGGCTTTGATGGCATGGAGGACGCGACGAACGGCAAGAACATAATAGCGAGAGTTTCCTCCCGTTCGCAGGCTCGCGCCGGCGACAATATAAAGGTGGCTGTCGATACCTCCCGTATCCATATCTTTGATAAAGATACGGAGAAATGTATTTGTCATTAACTGTTAACTGAAAAAACTGCTCCGTGCGCGGAAATGCACATGGAGCAGTTTTTGTTTCTCTTTATCTTGACAAAAATTCCTTTTCGAGCAACTCGCCTATATCCGGCTCTCCCGCTACCCGCACTTCCGCGAGGCAGAGCGTGCCGCCGTCCCTTATCTTTATGCGGAAAAGCGATACGCCGTCTTTGCGTTCTACGGTGTATGAGAGGGGAGCACCGTTATAGCGCAGTGTGTCGCCCCCGTCTGCATAGTCGGTATATTCTCTGACGCGGCAGTGCCCGTCAATATATGAAATGTTCATTGAGATGTCCCGCTCGTCCGTACCGTCAAGAATAACCCGATAGCCGACGGTTTTGTCGCCGAGAGTTATTCTTTCAAGATACGCCTCCGCGTTTTTCAGATTCGGGAACAGTACGGAGAGCATCGCGGCGGCTTTCTTTCCGTCCTCTCCTTTGAGGGAGGGAAGCAGACCGGAGATTATAGAATCGACGGAAGCATAGTCATAGGTCTCGTCTGTCAGCTCCACG
>CALDMI010000134.1 GCA_937914815.1 uncultured Clostridia bacterium | reverse complement strand
CCGTCCCGACGGAAAAACACAGGTTACGGTGGAGTATGAGGACGGTGTGCCGAAGAAGGTTGAGACGGTTGTAATATCATGTCAGCACAGTGCGGATGTTGATAGTGAGACAATACGCCGGGACATACTGAAGCATGTAATTCTTCCGGTTATTCCCGCAGAGCTTCGCACAGACACAACAAACATATATGTAAATCCCACCGGACGCTTTGTAATAGGCGGACCGCAGGGAGATACGGGACTTACCGGAAGAAAAATAATCGTCGACACATACGGCGGATATTCACGCCACGGTGGCGGAGCGTTCTCCGGAAAGGACCCGACAAAGGTTGACCGCAGCGCTGCATATGCTGCAAGATATATAGCGAAGAATATCGTAAAGGCAAAGCTCGCAAAGAAATGTGAGGTACAGATAGCTTACGCGATAGGCGTTGCTCATCCCGTGTCTGTAATGATAGATACATTCGGGACAGCTGTCTGCAGCGAGGAGAAAATATCGAAAGCGGTGACCGAGCTTGTCGACCTTCGCCCGGAGGCTATAATACGCAGATTTGACCTCAGAAAGCCGATATATAAGCAACTCGCGTCATACGGACATATGGGGCGCGAGGACCTCGGCGTGAGTTGGGAAGTGTGTGACATCGCGGACAAACTCCGTGAGCTGTGCCTGTAATCCCACGCAATTCCGGAACGGAGAGATTTGCTTTGGAGAAAACGGGGAGCGAGGAGATCCGCGGCATTGTCGAGAGCGTTGTGTACCGTAATGACGGCAACGGATATACGGTAGTGGAGCTTTCGTGTGAGGACGGGAAGCTTATAACCGCTGTCGGCAGTGCTCCCCCTCTGTCCGAGGGGGAAACTCTTGTTTTACGCGGAGAATGGACATATCATAAAGAATTCGGGCGTCAATTTGCATTCTCCTCGCTTGAGGAGAATTTGCCGGCTGACACCGACGGAATACTCAGATACCTCTCCTCGCGAACCGTCCGCGGGGTGGGACCTGTGACCGCACTGAAAATAGTAAACAGATTCGGTGCCGATACATTCGATGTTATTGAAAATCACCCGGAGTGGCTCGCCGATATACCGGGGATAACGCTGAAGAAAGCGGGGGATATCTCCGCATCCTTCCGCGAGCAGACCGGGATACGCGGCGTTATGATGTTCTGCCGCGACTATCTCGGAACCGGAGAGGTGACAAAGGTATATAAGCAATACGGTGCAGGGGCTGTCGGTGTGATACGCGATAACCCCTATGTTCTGTGCGCCGGAGAGTTCGGAATAGGCTTTGATAAGGCTGACGAAATAGCCGCGTCCATAGATTATCCGAAGGACAGCGTTAACCGTATAGAGAGCGGACTCATGCATGTTTTGACCTTCAATTCGAGAGTAAACGGACACACCTGTCTTCCCCGGGAAAAGCTGATTTCTGCGGCAACGCAGGTTCTCTCACTGTCTTTTGACACGGTGTCGACGACGCTTGCAAGACTTCTTGATGACGGGCGGCTCGCGCTCTTTTCGGTAGGCGGTGTCGATTATATCATGAGTACCGAGGTAGCGGAGGAAGAGGACTTCATAGCGCGGCGCCTGTCTGAAATGAACCGCCAGATAGTAGCCCTGTCTCCGTCAGACTGCGAAATGATGATACTGAAAGCCGAAAATGAAAACGGACTCCGGTATGCACAGCAGCAGAGGTACGCTATCCGCGAGGCGCTGACCGGCGGTATGGTAGTGATAACCG
>CALDMI010000133.1 GCA_937914815.1 uncultured Clostridia bacterium | reverse complement strand
AACGGCGGGTTCTCGGCTACAAGAGAGCCGCACTCCGCGACTATCGACTGCCCGTCAAAGACCATGTCGGTGCCCGACTCTCCGTCTCCGGCGTCGCAGTAAATATATGCGCACTTGAGCTTGTCCGACTGCGCGCGCACAAGGGTGCGCCTGTGTGATTCCTTACCTATCACGGCGTCCGACGCTGAGAGGTTCACAATGAGGTTCGCCCCTGCCGCAGCATGCCGCGCGGAGGGAGATGAGGCGACCCAGAGGTCCTCGCATATCTCCGCCGCCACGGAGAGCCCCGGGCAGGCGTCGGTTCTGTAAAGAATATCCGTGCCTATAACGGTTTTCTGCCCCGCATAGGTTATCCCGCCGGTCGGCGGCGCGGGGGTAAAATACCTCGCCTCGTAGAACTCGCCGTAGTTCGGAAGATAGGTCTTGGCGGTAAGACCGAGGAGCCGCCCGCCGCATACGGCGGCGGCGCAGTTATAGAGCTTGTCGCGATACAGCACCGGCGTGCCTATAAAAATAAGCATATCGAGCCCCGCCGTCTCCTCTATGAATTTCCCGAGCTCACACTCGCACCGCGAAAGAAGCTCGTTCTGGAAAAACAGCTCCCCGCAGGTGTAGGCGGACAGCGACAGCTCCGGCAAAACGAGCACCCGCACCCCGCCGTCGTGTGCGCGCCGTACAATGTCAAGCGCCGCGCGCCGATTATATTCCGGGTCGGCGACCCGCAGGTCAGGCGACGCCGCGCCGACTCTTATAATTCCGTCTTTCATATGTCTCTCCTTGACCGTCGTGACTGTCACATCATGACAGCCGGATTTTCGTTTTACTGCCCGTCGGGCATTTCGGTCCCCTTGACAAGTATCAGCTCGTTCGCATAGGGGAGCTCCTCTATCGCGTGGCAAAGAGTGTGCCACTCGGCGAGCTTATGAGTCCTTCTCGCGTAGTATATGTTTATCAGAACCTCGTAATTCAGGGTGACCGTTCTCATCTGATTGTAGGAGGACGGGAGGAGCTGAATTATATTGTGCCAGTGCGCCCGGTCCTTCGTCTCGTTGAATTTCACCCGCTCTTCTTCAAGGCAGTCGACAACGCCCTGCATAACGGAGAGCGCGGACCCGGTCATTCTGTCGGTCGAGAAATCCGAGAGCTCAAACGGCTTTGAATGTATTCTGTGCATAGTCGAGCAGGAGTTTGCCACCGTGCCGACCTTGTATGTATCAAATTCCTTCCACCAGTATAGCGGCGCGGTTATGTCCATGCTCACAATTATCTGCCGGAGAAACTTTCTGTGGTCGCTCCCCGCGACGGCGAGGCGGCGCGCAAGAGAGAGGTCATTCTCCCCGAGGACGAAATTCCCCTTCTCGTCATACGTGCTGTCCATTCTCGCCCAGCTGTTCATGGGGTTTCTCGCCCCGCGTATTGCATTCTCCATGTTCATAACGGAGATTCTTTCGACTTTAAGCATATTTTACCTCTGTGTTTTCTTTGTTGTCCATGTGCTTTTATTTATTTTATCACACGCGCACGCCTTTGTCAATGTGCGCACGGGAGAAAGGAGAAAAGAAAAAAGTAAATAAAATCCACTTCCCGCGCCGAAAAACGGCAAATTACTTGAATTTCCCCGCCCGTAGGTGTATAATCATACCGTAAAACAAAAAAATTCCGAGGTGAAAGCGATGAAGAAGCGTATTCTCGCGTTGATACTTGTTCTTGTCCTTATGCTCTCCTCCTGTGACCTTATCACAGGCGGTGGCGGAAATACCGGGGGCGGTGGCAATTCCGGCGGTGGCGGAAACGGCGGCTCCGGCGACGGAACAGGCGGCGGCACCGGCGGGGGGACGATAAACACCGTCTGCACCGACGGCGGGAAGCACCGGGACGAGGACGACGACGGAATATGCGATGTCTGCGACGGCACGGTAATAGTCGTCATCGACCTCTTCGCGATAAACGACCTGCACGGCAAATTCTCCGACTCCGACGGGGTTGTCGGTGTCGGCGGTCTCACGACCTACATAAAAAATGCAAAGGCGAAAAATCCATATACAATTCTCCTCTCCTCCGGCGACATGTGGCAGGGCTCAACCGAGTCGAACGCGACGCGGGGAAAGATTATAACCGAGTGGATGAACTCGCTATCCTTTGTCTCAATGACCCTCGGCAACCACGAGTTCGACTGGGGGCGTGAGTCGATAGCCGAGAATGCCGCGCTCGCAGACTTCCCCCTCCTCGCAATAAATGTGATAGACACCTCGACAAACGAGCGCCCGGCGTACCTCTCATCATCCGTAACCTTCACGGTCGCGGGACTCACCGTCTCGGTAATAGGTGCTATCGGTGACTGTTATTCTTCAATCTCCGGTGAGCAGAACAAGGGAATAAGATTTGCCACCGGGAGCGAGCTCACATCGCTTGTAAAGGCGGAGGCAACCCGCCTGCGCGAGTCCGGGAGCGACATAATTCTCTACTCTCTCCACGACGGGTACGAAAACAGTGCCTCAGGCATAACGAATGTCAGTGACTACGAGATATCCTCCTACTATCAGACGTCCCTCTCCGACGGCTATGTCGATATGGTCTTCGAGGGGCACACTCACAAGAGCTATACCCTCCTTGACAGCCGGGGCGTGTATCATTTTCAGAACGGCGGCGAGAACCGCGGAATGTCCCACGCCGGGATGAGAGTAAATATAGCGAACGGCAAAAAGGGCGTCACGACAGCCGAGATAATACCGCAGAGTGTATACGCGGCGTGTGACGCCGACCCCATTGTCGACGAGCTCACCGTGAAGTATCAGGAGGAGATAGCCCCGGTCTACCGCTATCTCGGAAAGAATGACAGACGCCGCGACGGAGACGAGCTCCGTCAGCTCACTGCAAACCTCTACTATCTCACGGGCATGGAGCGCTGGGGTGACAGATACGACATCGTCCTCGGCGGCGGGTACATGTCCGTCCGCTCTCCCTATTATCTCTTTGCGGGCGAGCTCAGATATTCGGATATATATCCGGTGTTCCCGTTTGACAATGCGCTTGTTCTCTGTTCCGTCAAGGGAAGATACCTCCGCTCACAGTTCTTTGAGACCTCAAATTCAAACTATTTTATCGGCTACGGGCAGTACGGCGAGAGCGTCAGAACCTCGATAGACGATAACAAGACCTACTACATAGTGACCGATACCTACTCATCGACCTACGGACCGAACAATCTTACCGAAACAGAGCGGTACGACAACGTGACCTTCGGGCGCGACCTGCTCGCAGGTTATGCCGGGTCCGGCGGATTTACCTACACTCCGACCGGGGGCGTGTATGAAAATTTCACTATAACTCCGATTGACTGCCTCCTTGAAAGATGTGCCTCCCTCCCGCTCGGCTACATGGCGCCGGAGCAGGTATATATCCGCGGCGAGATAGTCTCGGTCGCGAGCACCTCTTACGGAAATATGACAATCCGTGACGACAGCGGCGCGGAAATCTACATCTACGGACTCTACTCTGCCGACGGCTCGACGGTCTACGGCTCGCTCCCCGAGGAGAGCCGCCCCGGAGTCGGCGACACGGTGACGATAACCGGAAAGCTCTACTATTACAGAAGCAGCGTCGGCATGACGCCCACCCCAGAGATAATGCACGCCTGCATAGTCGAATATACAAAGTAGTTTTTATCACTAAAAGACATGAGAAAAGCCTGTCTGCGGCACATGCCGCGGCAGGCTTTTTATATCGGGACGGGAGACCGCCGGGCGGCAGGCTCTGTCACAGAGTGTTTTTTGCGCGCTCCGTCAGTTCTTTACGCTGTACCCGGCGCCGGCTATCGCATTTTCAAGCGCGTCGCGCGACACCGTGGCGGTGCACACTACCCTTGCCGTCCCCGCGGTGTGGTCAGCCTCCGCCGATTTTACGCCCGGGACCGCGAGCAGTGCTTTCTTTACATGCTCCTCGCAGTGGTGGCACATCATGCCCTCGACAGGGAGCGTTATTTCAACCGTCTTTTCCATATTTTCTTTTTCCTCCGTTTCCCCTCCGGTCTGCACCTTATCTGCGACTCCGGTAGCTTTATTTTCCGCGGCGGAGCAGGAATTATCCGTACACGGGGCGGTGTTACCGCCTTTTTTTCTGTAATTTATGAGGTTCAGGCGCAGGGCGTTCATAACGACACAGAAGCTCGAGAGGCTCATTGCCGCGGCGCCGAACATCGGCGATAGCTCCCACCCGAAGAGCGGGATAAACGCCCCGGCGGCAAGCGGAATACCTATGCAGTTATAGAAAAATGCCCAGAAGAGATTTTCTCTGATGTTGGTAAGCGTTCTGCGGCTTATGCGCACGGCGTTATACACATCGGTGAGGCTCGAGCCGGTGAGGACGACGTCCGCGCTCTCAATAGCGACATCGGTCCCCCGCCCTATCGCCATGCCGACATCCGCGACAGAGAGTGCCGGCGCGTCGTTCACCCCGTCGCCGACCATTATGACCTTTCCGCGCGCTTTCAGCTCGCGCACCTTCTTCTCCTTGTCTCCCGGGAGAATACCTGCGTAGACCTCGTCAATTCCTACAGACTTTCCTATCATCTTTGCCGTGCGCTCGTTATCACCTGTGAGCATTGCGACATCGCACCCCGAGGCGCGGAGGGCGGCTATCGCCTCGCGGCTGTCCTCTCTCGGCTCGTCTGCCATTGCTATCGTTCCTATAAATTTTCCGTCAAGGGTAAAGTGCACCGCCGTCTTTCCCATATCGGCAAGAGACGCGGCATAGGTCTCCCACCCGGAGGGCAGGCTGCATACCGTTTTTGTAAACTTAAGGTTACCTCCGGTAAGTCTTTTGCCGTCTATGACAGCCTCTATACCCGAGCCTGTCAGCGCATTGAAGGACACTGCGGTTTTCGTACACGCCCCCTGTCCTTCCGCATAGGCGACTATGGATTTTGCGAGCGGGTGCTCGCTCATTCTCTCCCCTGCCGCCGCGTATTCAAGGAGCTCCTGCTCGCTTATTCCCTCGGGGCGCACATCGGTGACCGCCGGGGTCCCCTTAGTCACGGTCCCGGTCTTGTCGAGGGCTATTGTCTTTGCCCTGCCGCACTCCTCGAGCGCCGCGGCGCTCTTGAAGAGTATACCGTGCTTTGCCGCGACGCCGGAGCCGACCATTACCGCGACCGGGGTCGCGAGACCGAGGGCGCACGGACAGCTTATAACAAGCACGCTTATCGCGCGCTCGAGCGCGTGACCGATGTTCCCGTGCCCGATTATCAGCCATACGACGGCGGTTATAAGGGCTATTCCTATGACGGTGGGCACGAACACAGCCGATACCTTATCGGCGACGCGCGCGATAGGCGCCTTTGTACTCTGTGCATCGTTCACCATTCTTATCATTTCAGAGAGCGTCGTGTCCTCTCCGACGCCAGTAGCGCGGAACTGCAGGTAGCCAGAGGTGTTCACCGTACCGCAGAGGAGCTTGTCGCCGACGGTCTTTTCAACCGGTATACTCTCCCCGGTAAATGCCGACTCGTCGACGGCAGAGCCGCCGGAGGTCACAACGCCGTCACAGGGGACAGAGTCGCCGGGGCGGACAACCACCGTGTCACCCTCGGAAAGCTCCGCCGCCGGGATTTTTACCTCCGCACCGTCGCGGATTACCGTAGCCATGCGCGGGGCGAGAGCCACAAGGCTCTTTACGGCGTCTGCCGTCCTGCCCTTTGCATATGCCTCGAGCGTCTTTCCGACGGTGATAAGCGTGACTATCATAGCCGCCGACTCAAAGTACAGCCCGTGCAGGGTCATCATCGCGTCCTCGCCGCTCTGCCCGCCCATCATAAAGAGCATCACGGTGCTGTAAATAAACGCGACCGACGAGCCCATGGCAACGAGGGTGTCCATGTTCGGGCTGCCGTGCAATACGGCTTTTGTGCCGCTTATAAAGAATTTTCTGTTGATTACGAGAATTATCAGCGTCAGGGCAAACTCAATCCAGCCGAGCGCCACCGGCTTTCCCGTAAGGAAGCCCGGGAGCGGGAAATGCCACATTGCGTGTCCCATCGAAATATACATAAGGAGGAGAAGAAACGCCGCCGATACGCAGAGGCGGATTATCAGAGGTCTTGTCTCGCTCTTTTCTTCCTTTTCTCCGTCTGCCGACCGTCCAGTCTGCCCGTTGTCGACTTTCGCGGTGTATCCCGCGCGCACAACCGCGGCGATTATCTCGGTGTCGCGCGCCTCGCCGCGCACGCTCATGCTCCCTGTCAGAAGGTTCACGGCGCACTCGGTAACACCGGGGAGCGATGACACCGCGCGCTCTACTCTCGCGCTACACGCGGCACAGCTCATGCCGCCTACCTTGAATTTTCTTGCTTTGTCTTCCATAGCTTTATCCTGAGTTTCTTCCTGTTTCACATTTCCCGGCGCGACAGCATCCCGCCGGATTAATTATATATTTTCCGGTTCATCATCGGAAAAATCTTTGTTTTTTACCGCTTTCGCGTTTTTTTAGGTCTCAAAATGTCCCGCCTTCGCTCTCCGATGCCGCAAGCGCGGCAACCGCGCCGTCCGCAACAGCGGTGGTAAGCTGTCTTACGCTTTTCGCCCGGCAGTCGCCCGCAACATAGAGCCCGCTCACACCGGTGCGACAGTCCTCGCCCGAGAGTGCAAACCCCGCGCCGTCTGTCGCAATGAGCCCGGAGAACGGAGAATTCTGCGGCTCATACCCTATCGCGACGAAAAGACCGTCGACAGAGAGTGTGCGGCGCGCGCCGTCCTTTTCCGTAATCTCCACCCCGGTAAGGAACGGAGAGCCCGAGAGAGCGGTCACATTCGCCGATGTTATTATTCTGATGTTCTCCCTCGCCTTTACTTCATTTACGAGCGCCGCCTCCGCGCGGAAGTCCTCGCGCCTGTGAATAAGCGTCACGCTTTTGCAGATTTCCGAGAGATAGAGCGCCTCGCGCAGGGCTGTGTTCCCCCCTCCGGCGACGGCGACTCCGCGGTAAAATCCCCCGTCGCACACCGCACAATAGGACACACCGCGCCCGATGTAATGCTCTTCCTCCGGGAGTCCGAGCCGCCGGTGCCTCTGCCCTACGGCGAGTATAACACGGCGCGCCGCATATTCCGCCCCGGACGCGAGCAAAACGGAAAACGGCTCACCGCCGCGCGGCACAACCTCCGTGACGTCTCCCATGATTATCACGGCTCCGGCGCCCCGCGCCTGCTCCTCCATGCTCCGGGCGAGCTCCGCGCCGGAGACCTTTACGTATCCCGGGTAATTTTCGACCTCCGGGGATATCGCAATCTGCCCGCCGATACACTCGCGCTCTATGACGAGCACACTTTTGCCGGAGCGCGCCGAATACGTCGCGGCACAGAGCCCCGCAGGACCCGCACCGACGATTATAATATCATATATTCCGTTTTTGACGGCGTTTTTCTCTTTTTCGCCCAAAAAATCACTCCCTTTTTCGCTTTTCGCCTACATTTTATATTATTATTCCCGGAATGTCAATAGTTAAAATGTAAAAAAGTTAGCGTAGGCTAATTCGATAAGCAAAAAGTGCGGACTGCCGCAGCCGGCAGAGGAACACGATAGCCCCGCGCCGTATGTGACAGTCCGCATATTCAGGGTCCGCCCAAAATCCGTAAAAACCCCGCTTTGCTCTCTTATTTGTTGTCCGAGCGCGTCATCCGCCCGAAGAGCGTCGCCGCAAGAACAAAAGACAGAACAAGCCACGCGGACACCGGAATAAATCCGAGAGCCGCCGCGCCGTCAAAGGTATATACCCCGTCCGCCGGTATCGTGTGCGCCGCCCCGGTTATAATCCTGCCGAATACCACCGTCGGATAGAACGGGAGCGCGCGGCACACGGTCTCGAGCCCGCCCATCGTGTCAAGAGGCATCCACGCCCCGCCGAGAACGCCGCAGGCGGTTATGAGAACCGAGCTCACCCCGGGTCCCGACTTGTCATTCATCACCGTACCGAGAAGTATGCCGAGGAAAATGAAGGTAAACATCATCGGAAGAACCGAGAGAAGCAGCAGACAGCACCGCCCGAACGAAAAATAACCGTCTCCCCTTATCAGCGCGATAATAAATCCGCAGATAAGGCAGATAATCTGCTGTGCCACCCCGACGGCAGCCGCCGGGAGAGTGTAGCCGACGAGAAAGTCCGGAACGCGCATCGGCGATGTGTAAAGCCGGAGCAGGAGCGCCGTGCTCTTGTCCTTTGAGACAAGAAGCGTCGTCACAAGCATGACAAAGGACAGTGAGAACATCATTATTCCAGGTATGAGTGACGGAAGGTCAAATGACGCATTTTCCCCCGCAAAGTGCCCGATAACCGAGAACATGACGAGCATGAGCACCGGAAACCCGGCGCAGAAAACATATATCACAGGGTCGCGCAGCGACTCGGTAAGATTTCTCTTTGCAAATGACATTGCCCGTCTCATATCTTTCCGCCTCCCACAATGTTTATAAACGCGTCCTCGAAGCTGTCGCTCCCGCCCGCCGCCTTTATCTCCCCGACGGTTCCGAGCGCGAGAACGTGACCGCAGCTCATGACGGCGACCCGGTCGCACAGCGCCTCAATCTCCTCAAGGTAATGCGAGGTAAGAATAACCGTCATTTTCCCGTGCAGCGAGTTTATTATTTTCCATAATTCCCGCCGCGCTATGACATCGAGCCCGAGCGTCGGCTCATCAAGATAGAGGACGCGCGGCGAGCAGATAAGAGCGATAGCTACCGAGAGCCGCCGCTGATACCCCCCGGAGAGCGTCCGCGCGCGCCGCTTCATAACCCCGGTGAGCGAAAAGCTCTCCGCAATCTCCGAGACCCGCGCGTCAATCTTCTCCTTTTCCGTCCCGTAAATCTCGGCGAAAAAGCGGAGATTTTCCTCGACCGTGAGGTTCGGCGCGACGGCGGTGTCCTGCGGGGATATGCCGCTTACGGCACGTATTTTGTCCATTTCACCCCGCACATCGTACCCCATGACCGACGCCGTGCCGGAGTCCGGCAGGATAAGTCCGGAGAGTATCTTTATAAGGGTGCTCTTTCCCGCGCCGTTCACGCCGAGGAGCCCGAACAGCTCCCCCTCCCCGACCGAGAGCGAGACATTGTCAA
>CALDMI010000132.1 GCA_937914815.1 uncultured Clostridia bacterium | reverse complement strand
CTCCGTCCGTGGTGCAGGTTGCTGCGGTCGTTGTTTCCCACTCGCCGAACTTGTGCTCGCCCTTGATTACTCTCGTCTCTTTTTCATGACATTCAGAGCACTCGCGCGTCTCAACACCGTCCGTGGTACAGGTCGCGGGGGTTGTTACCTCCCACGCTCCGTAGGTGTGACCGGTGGTCATGGTGAATACGAAGGACTTCACAACCTCTGCCATATCGGTGTTGTTGTAATTCTCGTCCGTAAACTTTCCGTTGTAGTAGAGAGTCAGCGTAAGGTCCTTATCCGCCTCGTCTACATCCGGTGTCAGACCGCATGCACCGACGAAGTTCATTCCGTCGGAAGCGGTTCCGGCAAGGAGTATCTTACCGGAAAGGGTTATTGCCTCCGGCTTCGCAACCGTGAGATTACCGACTATGCGGCAGTCCTCAAAGAGGTATGTCGAGTCGAAGCTGTCGGTTGCGCTTATTATGTTGCCGTCGGAGATTATGGTGCTGTTCTTTATCGTAAATCTTGCGTTACCGAACTCAGTATTGCTGAATACAGCCGCATGTCCGTTCATCTCCGCGCTGAGCGAGACGAGAGTGCAGTTGTTTATGTAAACGATGTTGTCAGCCTGATAATCCTTTGCCACAAGAACCGCCACAATGCCCTCGCCGTAGTTTGCGGTGTGGTAGAAGTTTACGCCGTTTGCATAGAAGTGCGTTCCGCCTCCGCCGTTGTCGCTCTGGAGTCTCGCAACTATACTGCCGTAGAAGGAGAGATTTCCGGCATATGCCGACTCGCCCTCTGCATCCTCCGCGCTGTCAACTCCGAGACCTATCTCAACACCGGGGGTGTTGTAGGACATGAAGAGAACGCCGGAATTTACACCGTCGTCGCCGGTCACGCGATTGTGATATACGAGCTTTGCGCCCGGTACGCTCGAATAAATCCAGACTGCGCCGGAAACTCTGAACACGCCGTCGTCCGGGACCTTTGTAAAGTCGTCGGTTCTCGTGAAGAAGAGCGTATGTCCGTTCATATCAAGATGGAGCTTACCGGATATTCTTATGGAGGGGTAAGCCGCTACCTGATAGACCATATCGTCAAGGAGGAAGAATGTCGCACTGTCCTCCGCGGTCTGTATAGCCGTGAAGAACTCATCCGCGGTATTGTATATCGCCGCTACCGCGCCGTCCTTTACCATTACGGCAACAGCCTCGCTGAGGTCGCCCTCTGCCGCCGCATATGCGGGATAGATTATCGCGTCGTTGTGCTCGGCTGTCGCGCGGGTAGCGGTCATATTCTCGCCGTCTATCTTCCAGCCGGAGAATACCATGAGAGTGCCGTCCACCATATTTGCGACGGAGACCTTCATCTCGTCGTCAATACGGATGAGCGCGCCTATCGGACGGTATATAACCTTCGTCGCCTCGTCGTCATTCTCGTCCGCATAAATCTCGTAGCGGATAAGCTCATCCTTTGCCGCCTCGGTAAATGTCAGCGTGTCGCCGGACTTCGCTATATTACAGATCTCGGAGTCATAGAGAAACTCGTGACCGTTCATGTCGATAACGCAGGGAGTGTTTATAACCGTTCTCTTCGCAACGTCCTTCATGAATACAACTGTGCCGCCATTCTCCGCCGCGTACTGTATAGCCGCATCAAGCGTTGCAAAGCCCATCTCGCCAACCATAAAGCTCGGGATAGAGCGGAGTTCCTCTCTTCCGAGATACTCGCTGTCATATACCGGAGTATCCGCAAAGACGGAGTCGTCAAGAGATATGCCGGACGCACGGCTTATAACCGCAAGTCTTGCATTATCTATAAGAATATCCGTGTCTGTGGCTCTGTCTATGTTCGCGCGGGCGTCTATCTGGAGGTCTCCTACCTTGGCAAGCGTCGTGTCGGACGAATTCATAACGTATACGCCCTCGGTCTTTACGACGAGCTGACCGTTCACGAACACTGCGGCGACAGAGCTGTTGAGCGCCGGGTTGCTCTCGCTCGCGCCGGGCTTAAGATCTATAACATATGTGAAGTGTGCCCACTCGCCCGCAGGAACCTTTACGGTGTTGCCGACGTTGGTGTCACCGAGTTTTGCATAGAACTCAGCACCGCCCTCTACGTTTCTTATAAGGATAGAAAGATTACCGAACCACTTACCGCCGTCTGCATTTCTTCCCTCGATGTACACTTTCATGTCGTCGGGATAGGTTGTCTCTGTGTTGAAGTCGGCTTCAAATATATAATACCTGTAATCGCCGCCTATCATGACAGTGTCAGGACCGCCGCGATAGCTTATAAATGCGTTGTCGCTCTGCTTTCCTTTCGGGACAAAGAACTTATCATATGTATTGCCGTATACATCGGTCACGCTCGTAAGGACGCCGTAGTTCTTACCGAAGAAGCTTGCCGTGCCGATACCGGTGGTGCTGTTGGAGTAATACACTCCGTCTGCGGAAGTGTTTCCGTAAATATACGGAGCATTACGATCCGAGAACTTCAGGCTGAGACCGAAATTCTTGAAGTCAGCCGAGCCGTCAGCCCACTGTGAACCCTGATTTATTGAGTTGATACTCCTGAAACCGACGCCGTCGGCAATCTCAAGCATGGAGGGGTAACCCTTTTCGGGGGAATAGAACATGCCGTTACCCTGTTTCTGGGAATAGTTAACGGTCGTCTTTCCGTTGAGCACGAGTTTTGCGCCCGCCATTCTGATACCGGTGTCGCAGGTATCATACGGACAAAGCAGTGCGGTATCGGTTATCGTTACGACACCACCGTAAACTCCGGCGCCCTTCTTGTCGGCAAGGCTCGCAAGACGCCAGTAGGACTCAAGCGTGCAACGCGTGAAGGTAGCCGTCGCTCCGCCGCTGAGGTTCTCGAGCTTCATCACCATTTTTCCGCTTGCCCGCTGTACGGCATAGGTGTCCTCTACAATGAGAGTCGACGCGTCGGCAGAGAGCTGCTGGAAGACCATTGCATTGAACGCATCAAAGCTGCAATTCCTTATTTCTATCGTACCGGCACCCATACCGACAATAACGCCGGCAGACGTGTATACCGGGGCAATTACGTTGACGCCGTCCACAGTAATTTTTGCGCCGGAATGGTCACTTCCGGTGTTGGTCTGAATGAAAGAACGGTTTGCAAGATTTATCGTCGCATTATCGCCCTTGATGTTCAGCGTGTTTGAATCTTTCACGCTGAAAGCATAAGGGTTTGACGCCGTGTAATAAACCGTCGACTTTCCGAGGTCTATCGTAACCGTCTTGGACTTATTTTCGGTTGTCCCATTGTTGACGTCTGCCATGATAACCGGGTCAGCATCCATGTAAACAATGTCGAACAGCGGCTTTATCGTGTCGCCGTCGTGCGCCTTGTTTACCGTCGAATAAAGCTTGTTGTAGCTTTCCCCCTCGCGCGGGTTGCCGTCAGAATCATATATCTGCCAGCATGCTGTTTCGGTCTCTTTTCCCACGGTCGCATCACCGTCCGCAGATGCGGCAAATGCAAATACGCATCCGACGATAGCGGCAATGACAAGTACGGGAACGAGAATTTTCCAGAGCTTTTTCATGTTGTTTCTCCTTAAGATTTTTTTATTGGTGGCGGCGTGGGACTCTCCTGCCTCCACAGGTTTACAAGACTATTATATAATCTCTCCGTGAAAATGTCCATTCACCGATTAAACGATTTTATCCCGATTTTATTGTGCATTTCTCACAAAATGCTGCGATGTGCTTTGTGCATATATGAAAATAAATAACAAAACTTGCAAAATCAATAAGTGCCGAAAAAAGCCCGGGCGCACAGCCATACGACCGTGCGCCCGGAGAAAGAGAAACTTTCCTGCTTGAACACTTTCCCTTATTTTTTTATATTTCCGAATATCTTCTTGAAGAAGCCCTTTTCTTTCGTGCAATTGCTCTCGCCGAGGGTATCTGCAAAGGCGCGGAGTGTCTTCTTCTGCTCTGCCGTCAGGTTCTTCGGCGTCTCGACCTGTGCCGTGAAGATATAATCTCCGCGCCGCTTCGTCGAAACGTCCGGAATACCCTTGCCGCGGATTGTGAACTGCGTGCCGGACTGCGTCCCCTCCGGGATATGGAACTTCTCTGTCCTGCCGTCGAGCGTCGGAATATCTATATCCGCGCCGAGCACCGCGGCGGAGAAGGAAATCGGGACATCGCAATAAACATTGTTCCCCTCCCTGCGGAAGAACTGGTGCTCACGCACGCGGACCTCAATAATAAGGTCGCCCGCCGCGCCGCCGTTCACCCCCGCGGAGCCCTGCCCGCGCAGGATTATCTTCTGCATCGAGGAAATACCCGCAGGTATCTGCACATCGAGCTTCTTTGAAACTCTCACAAAGCCGCGACCGCTGCACTTCTTGCAGGGAGACTTTATTATTTTACCCGTTCCGTGACAGGTCGGGCAGGCGGTCTGTGTCTGGACATAGCCGAGCATAGTCTGTTGTCTTACGCTGACGCGACCTGTGCCGCGACAGGCGGAGCAGGTCTCCGGCTTTGTGCCCTTTTCGGCTCCCGTACCGCCGCAGTCGGGGCACTTCTCCTCTCTCTGGAAAGAGACCTCCTTCTTACAGCCGGTCACCGACTCCTCAAAGGTTATCTGTACACGGGTCAGTATGTCGTCGCCGTCCACAGCCGCATTTGCGCGCCGGGTCGACCCACCGCCACCGCCGAAGAACGAGGAGAATATATCGCCGAAATCGAAGTCCCCGCCGGAAAATCCGCCCGAGAAGCCACCGAAGCCGGAGCCGCCGCCCGCGGAGGGGTCAAACGCCGCGAAGCCGTACTTATCGTACTTGTCCTTCTTCTCCGGGTCGGAGAGAACGGCGTATGCCTCGTTCACTTCCTTGAATTTCGCCTCTGCCGTCTTATCTCCGGGGTTCATATCCGGGTGATACTTCTTTGCGAGGGCTCTGTACGCTTTTTTTATCTCATCGGCACTCGCGCTCTTCTGAACGCCGAGCACCTCATAATAATCTCTTTTAGTGTCTGCCATATGTGTTCCTTTCGGCGGACTGTGCGCCAAAAATGCAAATAAATATTTACAAAATTGCGCTTATCGTCATAAATTTGAATTTGCCTTATTACCGGCTATCGGACTGCCCGCGAAAGTTTTCGCATGACAGCCCGATAACTTTATTCCCCCGGCGCGGTACTCCCGCGCCGGGCACGGTGTAAACCGAAGTTTACGCCGGATTTTCATTACTGGTTGGACTTATCCTCGAAGTTCGCGTCGTAGTAGTTGCCGTCCGCGCCCTCGTGACCGCCGTTCGCACCCTCGGCACCCTGACCGTTCGCCTGTGCCTGTGCCTGATAGATCTTCTCGGCAATCGGATAAAAGGCTTTCTGGAGCGCCTCGGTATCCGCCTTTATAGCCTCGGTATCGGTGCCCTTCAGGGTCTCACGGAGCTTTGCAATCGCGTCGTTTACGGGCGCCTTATCAGCGTCTGTAACCTTGTCGCCGAGCTCGCCGAGGCTCTTCTCGGTCTGGAATATAGCGTTCTCAGCCTGATTGCGGACCTCGACCGCCTCTTTCTGCTTCTTGTCCTCCTCGGCGTACTTCTCCGCCTCGTGAACAGCCTTCTCTATATCCTCCTTCGACATGTTGGTAGAGGAGGTTATCGTGATGTGCTGCTCCTTGCCGGTGCCCTTATCGCATGCGGTAACGTTGACGATACCGTTGGCGTCTATATCAAAGGTAACCTCAATCTGCGGAACTCCGCGGGGAGCGGCGGGAATACCGTCAAGAATAAATCTGCCGAGGGTCGTGTTGCCTGCCGCCATCTCGCGCTCACCCTGGAGAACATGTATCTCAACAGAGGTCTGACCGTCTGCGGCGGTGGAATAAACCTGGCTCTTCTTTACGGGTATCGTGGTGTTTCTCTCAATTATCTTGTTGAACACACCGCCGAGCGTCTCGATACCGAGCGACAGAGGAGTTACATCAAGAAGAAGAACATCCTTTACATCTCCGCCGAGGACGCCGCCCTGTATAGCCGCGCCGACAGCGACGCACTCATCGGGGTTTATGCCCTTGAAGGGCTCCTTGCCCATGAACTTCTTTACAGCCTCCTGAACGGCGGGTATTCTCGTTGAGCCGCCGACAAGAAGAACCTTCGAGACGTCAGAGGGCTTCAGACCTGCGTCCTTAAGAACCTTCTGTGTCGGTCCCATGGTAGCCTCAACGAGGTCGTGGGTCAGCTCGTCGAACTTTGCCCTTGTAAGAGTAGCCTCAAAGTGCTTCGGTCCGGTTGCGTCCGCGGTGATGAACGGGAGGGAGATGGTAGTAGACATAACTCCGGAGAGCTCTATCTTCGCCTTCTCTGCCGCGTCCTTCAGTCTCTGGTGCGCCATCTTGTCCTTACGGAGGTCGATGCCGCCGTTGTCGCGGGCAAACTCGTCTGCCATCCAGTTGATTATTCTCTCGTCGAAGTCGTCGCCGCCGAGGTGGTTGTTACCCGCAGTTGCGAGAACCTCGAACACGCCGTCGGATATATCGAGAAGCGACACATCGAAGGTACCGCCGCCGAGGTCGAATACCATTATCTTCTGCGACTCTTCCTTATCCATACCGTAGGCAAGGGCTGCCGCGGTGGGCTCGTTTATAATTCTCTTGACGTCAAGACCGGCTATTCTGCCCGCATCCTTAGTCGCCTGACGCTGTGCGTCGGTGAAGTATGCCGGAACGGTTATAACCGCCTCGGTAACCTTCGTTCCGAGATAAGCCTCCGCGTCAGCCTTCAGCTTCTGAAGTATCATTGCGGAGATCTCCTGGGGAGTATAAGACTTTCCGTCTATCTCAACCTTCGCGTCGGTACCCATCTTTCTCTTTATGGAGGAGACGGTGCGCTCCGGATTCGTTACTGCCTGCCGCTTTGCAACCTGACCTACAAGTCTCTCGCCGTTCTTTGCGAATGCGACGACGGAAGGCGTTGTTCTCGCGCCCTCGGGGTTGGTTATAACGATAGGCTCGCCGCCCTCGTAAACGGCGACGCATGAATTAGTTGTACCGAGGTCAATACCAATAATCTTTCCCATAATAATTATCCTCCGAATATATCGAAATTTTTATAAGCTTATTTTGTGTACGCCCCGCGGCTATCACACCGCGAAGCTATATGATATTTCCGCCAATCCGTAACTCCGGTCAGTTGACCGTCTTCACCATGGCGTACCTTATCATCTTATTACCTTTTTTGTACCCCTTCTGGAGTACGTCGACGATCTCGCCCTCGCCCTTTGTCTCGTCCTCCTCGTGGAGAACCGCATTATGGAGCTGCGGGTCAAAGGTCTCGCCGGATTTTCCTACCTCCTCGACGCCGAGGTTTTTCAGCGCCGTGGTGATAGCCTTTGCGGTCATTGCGACACCCTCGCGCACCTTTTCGCCGTCATCGTACATTGCCGCGCGCTCGAGGTTATCTATTATCGGGAGAATTTCCTTCACCGCGTCCGCGACCGCCGCGTCGTAGCTCGCCTGCCGCTCTTCCCGTGAGCGACGGCGGAAGTTGTCATACTCTGCCGCCATACGCAGGTATCTGTCGTCCTTTTCTTTCAGCTCGGACTCGAGCTTTTCTACCTTTTTGCGGAGCTCCTCCGCCTCTTTTCTGTAATAGCCTTTTCCGTGGTGCTCACAGCCCGCGTCGGAGCATCCCTCCGCCTTATCGGCAGTAGTTTCTCCTTTGCCGCAGCCCTCGCCGGCACCACAGCCGGCACAAGTCTTTTTATCTGCGGAATTTTCCACACCGTCAGCGTTTATCGTATCTTTTTCTTTGTTTTCTTCCATTATCTCTACCTCCCGTCGGTTTTATCCGGCGTGTCCTCCCCGTCCGTATTCCCGTCGGGGAGCGCCGCACTGTCCTTGCCGCCGTACATTCTCGTGAGCCCTCCGGCGAGCTGAGTTATCATTCCGATGACCTTCTGGTAATCCATTCTCTTCGGTCCTATGACACCGACGGCAAATCTGCTGCCGCCGACGTCGACCTGCTTGAAGATCACCGTCGTGTCGCTCATGACATCCGACTCATTCTCAGCACCGATGCAGATATTTATTCCGTCCTCGGTCACCGTGTGCTGTGATATGACATCAAGGAGCTTATCCTTCTCCTCTATCATAGAGAAGAGGTCGCGGACCTTCGAGACATCCGAGTACTCCGGGTACTGCAGGAGCTTTGTGACCCCCTCGACCTTTATGTCCGCGGTGTCTATCTCGTTCATGGTCTCGTATATCGCCTTTATCGCCGGGTGAACCATACCGCCGTACTCGCCCATTATCTGCTCGATACGGACTATCAGCGGCATCGTTATCTCGTCGCTCGTAAGATTTACAAGGAAGAGATTGAGAAGGTCGGTCAGCCGCTTCAGCTCCTCCGCAGTTACGGAGAACGGAAGCTGTACCGTCTTTGTCTTGACAAGCTTGTCTGAAATCATCACGACGAGCAGAAAGCTCTTCGGAGTTATCAGCATGCTGTCATACTTCTCTACCCGCACCTTTCCGGTGCCGGCGTGAAAGGCAATGCCCGTGTAGTTTGTAAACGAAGCCGCGAGCTTCGACGCCTCCGAGAGGATTTCGTCCATTTCGGTGAGCTTGAAGCGGAGCCGCTCGTTTATCTCGGCTATCTCGTCCTTCGTCGCCGAATACTGTCTTGCGAGAGTGTCGACGTAGAAGCGATAACCGAGCTCCGAGGGTACCCGCCCCGCGGAAGCGTGGGGCTGTTCGAGATAACCCATTTCCTCGAGCTCTGCCATCTCGTTTCTTATCGTGGCGGGCGAGCAGGTTATCTGGGTGCTCTGTGAAAGATACTTTGAGCCGACCGGCTCGCCGTTGACTATATGAGCGTCGACGACCGCCTTCAGTATCTGCATTTTACGCTGACTGAGCCTCGGGTCTTTCATATTGCACCTCCCTCGAATTTTTAGCACTCAACACGGTCAAGTGCTAACTTTCCTCTATAATATATTCCTTTTGTGCCGCCTTGTCAATAGTTTTGGCAAAAAAAGTTGTGAACATTTTGTTAACATTATATATTTGCAAGGATCAAGTGCTAAAATGCGACGTAAAAAGAGGGAGCCGCCCGGAGAGCGGAATACCCGCCCGGCGGACAGCCCCCACCGCGCGAGCCGCGCGGAGATAATTTGTTTGTAATTTTCGCTCTTACCGGATATAGAAACTCCGCTACGCGGGCTTCATATTCGAGGAAGAATCGCCCGAGCCCGCGGCGAGGGGCGTATACAATACGGCAAGTCCGCGGGGTCGACGATAGAAAACTTGTTTTCGTTCTTACCGGATATGACAGCCCGCTATTCGTTAGACTTCAGGCTTGCGTTCATATCAACACTCACAATCTCGCGCCGAAGTATCAGCGTCACAACAAATGTAGCCACAAGCACCACCGCCGGGGAGAGAAGATAGGCATACCACGGCGCAGCATGTGCCGCGCCTATCCCCATTACGGTAAAGACGAGCCAGACGAGAAACGCCCCGACCCCGAAGCCGAGGGCAATTCCGACGACGGTATCAACATAAATCTCGCGGTAAATATAGCCCGAGACCTCGCGGTCGTCGTAGCCGAGGACCATGAGCGTCGCTATCTCGCGCCGTCGCTCACTTATGCTTATACTCGTTATAGTGTAGACCGCGGTCATTGTAAGAAGCGCGGCGAAAATGACTATCACGGCGGCGAGCCCGGCGACCACCGCCGACTTTATATCCCCGAACAAACACTGACCGAGGAGGGAAAAGCCCGCCATGACGAGCCCCATCGAGCCCGCGACAGAGAACACCGTCATAAGAAACCGGCTCCGGTAGCGGAGGACGTTGCGCGCCGTGGACTTATAGCGGAACGGCAGGCGGTTCCAGATAAAGGGCATGCGCTCAAGTATCACCTTGCGCCCGGCGGGCGGCGCCTTCTGCCGCAGAAGCGACGCCGGCTTTTCATGCGCCATTCCGAGACCGGATTTCAGTGTCGCAAGCGCGGCGGCAATGGCAATTACAAGAATGGATATTAAGAAGAACAGCGGCGACATGACGCCGAGCGATGCCGGCATCGTGTAGCTGAACCCAAACGCGGCATAGACAAAGGCGCAGAGCCCGAGACCGATAAACCACCCCGCCACAGCACCAACGGCGCAGGCGGTGAGCACGAAGAGAAGATACTTCCATATAACGCCGCCCGGCGTGTAGCCGAGGGTGACGAGACAGGCGGTCTGCGCCCGCTCCTCCTCCATGAGGCGGGATATGTTAGAGAGCACGACGAGCGCGCAGATAAGAGAAAACGCGACAAGGAGTATCACAGAGAGCGCCGTCACCTTGTCGGCATAGGCGAACACCGACTTATATGAGAAGTTCTCCGAGAGGGTTATAAAGGTTATACCCTCGCGCACCTCGTCCGCGCTTTTTCCCGAAGCCACAGCAAGGAGAGAAATAATTTTCTCCTCCGCCTCCGAAACCGCGCCGTCATATGAGCGGGAGAAGAGCCGCCCCGCCCCCGAAGTACCCGCGAGGGATATTCCGACCTCCCCGGTAGGGATAAGGGGCGTTTTGCCGGCGAGGGGCATTATATCGCTGTACTTCGGAATTACCGACGATGGAACGTAGAGTATGCCCTCTACCGCGATATATTCCCCGCCTATCGTGTCGCCTATCGGGGTGTCGGCGGGATTTGTATAGCTCGGCTCGCCCTCAAGGCTGAATGAGCGCGGGCTCTGAACAATTCCCGAAACGGTGCAGGAGACGGTTTTAAGGCGGGAGAGCAGTCCGCGCTCGCTCTCCGTCATCTCCCTGCCCGCCTGCTCGGCGAGCTGTGCCATTATATCGGCAAAATCAAGCGTCACAATCTCGCCCGGCGAAAAGGAATACATCTTCTTGTCCGCGCGCTGTGCATAGATGCCGGTCGTCCCGTCCGCAGGAGCTGTCACATCTCCCGTCAGGGTGAGCCTGTCGACCGTCCCCGAGAGCGGGTCGGGAGAGAAGCAGAGGCGGACGAGCCGCCGCGCGCCGCCTATTTCTATTTCCGCATCAAGCGACATTCCGGCAAAAATATTTTCTTCGCCGAAATATTCACGGAGGGCGGCTATCTCCTTTTCCGAGAACCCGGACTGCGAGGTCGAGCGCAGGGTTATATCCGACACATTGTTTTTTGTCTTGTAGTCGCGCACCGAGTCTCTTATTCTGTCGGCGGAGGAGCCGATACCGAAGGTCAGCCCGACGCTTATCGCGACTATAAAAATTATCGATATGAAGCGCTGAATATTCTTTCCGAACATCCGGCGCACGCATTTAAGATATGTCCGCATACGTCACCACTCAATGCTTTCCGCCGGGAGGGGCGAGGGATTGACGGTTACAGACTCCACAGTCCCGGAGCGGAGGCGTATCACCCTGTCTGCCATACCGGCTATCGCCTGGTTATGCGTGACTATTATGACCGTGCGCCCGTCGCGGCGGGAGGCGGCACCGAGGAGCGAG
>CALDMI010000131.1 GCA_937914815.1 uncultured Clostridia bacterium | reverse complement strand
AAAGCTTGCGGGGATAACTCCCGGAGAGTACCGCGTAAAGCACGCCGGGCACTAACATTAGTGCCCGGCGCGGGAGAGATTATTTTTCAGCATACCGGACATCGGCGGGGTCGCATGAGAAGTATGCGGCGGCGCCGCCGCACCATGTAACGCCTATTTTGAGGCTTATCTGTGAAATAGAAAAGTCTGATGTATTTGGCGCCTTTTCCTTTATCAGTTCAAAATTCTCGTCTCCTATGGAAAACACAAGAGAGAATACACCGTTCATACTGCCCTCCTCGCCGTTATAAAGTAGGGTGGTAGAACTTAACTCCGACGAAAGTTCTTTTTCAAAGGTCGTTTTGTTTACCTCCCATGATGACGGGTTTTCCATCATGCGAAGGTGAAGGTAAAACCGGTTTGAATTATCCGTCGGGAAACTGAATGCAGTCGTGTTTATTTCTCCGGAAAATACGATGTAGTTTCCTCTATGCCCTGCTATATCGTTTGTGATGTACACATCGTTGATGACTATTGAATTTTTTACGCCATTCGGGTCGTTACCCTCGCACACCTCACCGAGGCGGAATGTATAACCGGAGATGTCGCCGGGAGGTCCTATGGGGTCGTCGTCATTATCGCAACTTACATTAAAGACAGCGCAGATAACAATCATGGCGACGCAGGAGGCAATCGCAAGCCGTGTGACGAAGTTTCTTTTTTCTCTCATAAGTGATTTCTCCTTCCCATTTCTATCATTCTTTTGTAGTTTTATTTTAACACAGCTGAACGATTTTTGCAATAGGCGGAAGAGACACCGGAGGCAATGAAAAAAGCACAGCGCGGCGGAGACCTGCGGGAATGTCCGTCACGGCTGTGCTTTTCTTCGGTTTTCAGGTGTGCGGGGTTATTTCTTTACAATATGCACAAGGGTCATTTTCGCGCGGTCGGAGATTTTCACCGTGTCGACGCCGAAAATCATGGTATGGAGCTTATCCCCTATCGGTGCGCGCCAATATTCGGGAATTGAATGTATTCCGCCCGCCATGCCGAGAATCGACCCGACGGTCGCGCCATTGCAATCGGTGTCAAAACCGGTCTCAACCGCCATGCATATGGACTTGCCGTAGTTGCCGCGACCGTAGAGGAGCGAGGCAGTCACTATCATTGCGTTCGATATAGTATGACACCAGCCGTGCCCGCTGTACTCGTCGTATTTTTCGTGAATCATATCAAAGCATTTCTGCTGTGGAACGCCGGAGCGGTATGCCTCTATGACCTCGCTCACGCTCTCGTAAAGGCGGGAGGTCGCCGGAATTTCCGAGAGTCCGGCGGAGATTATCTTCTCTGTATCGGCGGTGCATGCCGCGACGGCAAGCATAGCCGCGATGAACATTTCGCCGTAAATTCCGTTCTTTACATGTGATATTGAGGCATCGCGCCATGCCATACCGGCGGCGAGCTCAGGGTCGCCGGGGTTTATATACCCGAAGTAGTCGCCCCTTATCTGCGCGCCTATCCACTCGCGGTATGGGTTCTGATATATAGCGGACGCGGGAGGCAGATAGCCTTTTACAAAATTACAGAATGCGACGCGCTCTGCGGTACAATAGGCGTCCTTCGGCTGATAGCGAAGCCATGCGCGGGAGACATCATACGGGGTGAAGTCTCTGCCGTAGTTGCGGATAATCTCCTGTGCGAGGACGACATAGTTTGTATCGTCGTCTGCCGGCATGCCCTCTATCTCGTCGGCGTATACCCTCCCGGCGAAGCCGAATTTAT
Source organism: uncultured Clostridia bacterium (assembly GCA_937914815.1). Lineage (GTDB taxonomy): Bacteria > Bacillota > Clostridia > Oscillospirales > CAG-272 > UBA1740. The sequence goes on along the minus strand of CALDMI010000131.1, from coordinate 9,707 downwards.
ACTTTGCTATTATATCGTCCGCCAGGTCGCTCCTGTATATGTACCTGTGCATAGGGTAATTATTTGTTTCTTTCAGGAACGGGATAAGCTCATTTGTCCGTATACACTCAATGCTTTTACCGAGCATACAGCCGCATATTCTGCCCATCCATGCGCCGTAAATCTTATCATACAGCTTATCGGCGTCATATGTATATTCTGTCGGGGATTTTCTTCTGAGCGCGCGGATTTCATGAAGCTCCGACGGCTCTGTATACTTATAATCCGCCCTCTGCGGTGCACTCATGACTATATCATAGAGGATATCGCCGAGGCGCTTTTTTGTCTCTCCTTTCGGCAGTCTCGATACGGCGGAGAAAAGTTCTTCGTACTTTTCAATATCAAGCCCCTCCTCGACCGACTGCTGATATTCTGTCATGAGATTTGAGGGATAGAAATCCCAGTCATGCAGGTTCTGATATTGCGGCTTTACGACAGCCGTTTTTTTCATTTCCTCAACTGCGCGGTTATCGTTCCCGAGTATCAAGGCGTCGAGCGAGACATCAAAGTGTTTTGATATAAGGACAAGTTTATCGATGTCCGGGGTCGCGGCTCCGCTCTCCCATTTTCCGACGGTCTGCTGTGATACGCCGAATATCTCGGCAAACTGTGCCTGCGTAAGTTTTGCCGCACAGCGCAGTCTGTTTATGGCAGATGAGATTTCCATACGATACCTCCGTTAGGTGTTTTTTAGGGGTTCTCCCCCGTCGGTATTATTGTATCACATGGTTTTTGCAAAATAAAGAGAAAACCGGTTGTTTTTAATACAACCGGAGGGTGTGAGGGGAAGGTAATAGGTAATAGTGAAGAGTGAAGAGGTGAGGAGTGCGGCAAAATAGTGCGGGGCGAAATGAGTATGTTTTTACGCATTATTCTTTTCTTTTGCTGTATTAAGTGATGAAATAAGGATTCTTTTTATTTCGACGCATTTGTTAAGTATTGTTCTGTCGCTGTAATATCCGCTTTCAATCAGAAGTTCCAACCAATACTCAGTCTCAGAACATTCTTTTAGGGCAATATGCAGTTTTGCTATGAAATCTGCCTTTCCCTGCGCATAAAAGGCTTCGTGTATATTTGCCCCTATGCTCGTACCGGAGCGCAAAAATTGATTTATAAGCGCACCCTCACACTTTGCTTCGCGCAATGCCCTGCACGCACGAATTACTTCCAACGCAAATGCTTTCGATTTCACTACCAACGCGCTTTCAATCATATTGCTTTACTCCATGTCGATTACTATTTTTTCCTTTTCTATCACTTTTTCACTATTCACTATTACCTATAACCTTACCAAAGCTCCCGCAGGTAAGTGAAAAGTGAAGAGTGAAGAAGTAATAAGTAAAACTCCCGCACCGATGTGCGGGAGTTTTGGCAGGGGCAGAAGGACTTGAACCCACGACCCATGGTTTTGGAGACCAGTACTCTACCAACTGAGCTATACCCCTGTGTACTTTAATATTATACTACTCTTTTCTCTTTTTGTCAATATATTTTTTGCCTGTGTTGCGGTTTTTTTATGCCGTTTTTACCGTTTTTATGCTTCCTGTGTTCAGGGCGCGCTTTACCGTCAGTCGGCGAACGGGCAGGGGCAGACGAGGTCCGGGGTCAGGGGATCGTCATCCGGAAGGACCGCACCCGCGGGGCGGAACATGGGAGAGGATGTGGCGGAATACGGCGACGGGGCGGTCTGCACAGCGGAGAAAAGCGGCATATCCGTATTCACGCCCGCCTCTTTATCAAGGGCGGGATAGATATTATAGACCCGCTTTCCCCTCTCCTTTGCCATGCGCATTGTCTGCGCGGCGCCGCTGTGCGAATGTCCGACATAGGCTATCATTATGCTGCACCGCTCCGCAAGGCGGAGATTACGCCGCCGCATACAGTCGGATGTATAGGCATCCGATGAATACTCGACGCTGTCGGCGCGGGAGAGGATATAATTATAGCTTTTCTTCTGCTCACGGGTCCACATTCGCGTCTGGTCAAGGCATGGGAGCATGAGCGAGAGGTACACATCGCCGTGTGTCATGCGGAAATAAAGCACCCGCTGTGCCGCTATGGTATCGAAGCCCACCGCACCGCCGGTGCAGAACACGCGACAGCCCTGTCTGTATGCATAATCTATCGCGCGGTCAAGCATCGACTCTATTAATTTTACATGCGCCGGGGATATCTCCCGGTGCCCGGTGAAGGAGCAGGCAAGCTCTGCCCCCGTCATTTTCCCTGTTGTTTTCATACTTTCCCTCACCCGGCACAAAAACCGTTCTACTCTTCTCCGCTCTCCTCTTCCTCAGGAAGAACCTTTACGCGGAGCTTCTCAATAATGTTATCGCCCATTTCCGTGACGGTGACCTCAAGTCGCTTATATGTGAAGGTATCGCCGACATGCGGATCCTCACACAGCATCTCGACAGCCCAGCCGCCGACGGTGGTATACTCGCTCTCAAATTCGTGATCGCGGAAATCTATCTCGTCAAAGAAATCCTCAATATTCGTATGCCCTAAGACATCGTAGGTATTCTCCGAAACCTCGGTTATCTCATTCTCGATAACATCGGTCTCGTCCCATATATCGCCGACGATGTCCTCAAGGATATCCTCCATTGTGACGACGCCGAGCGTCCCGCCGTATTCGTCAAGGACAACGAGCATATGCATTTTCAGCTCTCTCATGCGTTCAAGCGCGTCCGGCAGTTTTGTCGTCTTATGGACGAAGTCGGTCTTTATTATACTGTCCTCAAGCTTTACATTCTCGCGCCCGTGCTCTGCCACCGCCTTCAGGAACGGGGCGAGGTACAAAACGCCTATTATATGGTCAACCGTATCACGGTAGACCGGGAAGCGCGAATGATTTGAATGAAGGAGCTGTTCTATGACATCCGAGACATCGTCCTCTACATCGAGAGCCTCAAGGTCGACGCGCGGGGTCAGAATATCCTCCACCGTCCTGTCGGAGAAATCGAGGGCGGAATGAAGAAGGTCGCCCTTATTCTCATCTATAACGCCCTCTTCCTCTACCGTCTCTATGATAGCCGAGAGTTCATCCTCCGAGACCTCCGGCTCCTCCGGCTTTCCGCGGCGCCATATTTTAGCCACGAGGTTTACAAACGCGGTTATCACCATTGTAAGCGGACGGAGAATTATCATTATCACCCAGAGGGGGTATGAAAAAGCGCGGGCGAGGGGGAGCGACATGCGCTTTCCCACTATTTTCGGTATTATCTCGCCGAATATCAGGAGCACCACGGTGACAACCGCGGTCGAGACGGTACCTATCACAGCCTCCGTCATACTGTCCGAAAGGACGGACAGAAAAACAGAGGTTGCTATCGAGGAAAGGACAATATTCACGACATTGTTCCCGACAAGGATTGTCGAGAGCGCAAGGGTGTCCCTCTCCTCTATTTTCTCGGTCATTTTCGCGGTTTTTGAGCCCGACTCAGAGAGCTTCGACAGGCGGAGCCTGTTAAGCGATGTCAGCGCTATCTCCGCGGATGAGAAGAACGCGGAGAAAAGCACAAGTATGACACATGCGACAAGAGATGCAGCTATCATTTCGCCTCACCTCCCGCATTGTCCTTATTATCCGTCGCTGAGCCGTCCTCCGGCTCATCTATATCTATCGCGGGGTTAGCAAGCTTTACCGTTGCCCTTGTGACGCGGTTTTGCTCCGTCTCCCCGACCTCGACGGTCAGCTCCTCCCACTCGAAGCTGTCTCCCTCCTCGGGCAGACCGCCGAGCTGTTCCATTATCCACGTCGAGACGAGCTTATGCGTCGGGGCGGCGCTCTTCGGCTTATATTTCATGCGGCGGAACATCTCCCCGAGCGGGAGCTTACCCGACACATCAAAATAATCGCCGCCGAGGCGCTGAAAATCGTCGTCAACGACATCCGACTCATCGAATATCTCGCCGACAAGTTCCTCAAGAAAGTCTTCCATTGTGACGACGCCTATAACCTTATCCCCACTCTTATCGCGGACGAGGGCTATATGCTGTCTCTTCCCGCTCATCTCGTCCTTCAAGTCGTTTATCGACGCGGTGAGAGTTGTATAGAACGGCTTACGCAGGAGGCGTATAAGCTTTGTATATGTACCGGATATATAGGCTTTCAGAAAGTCGTTCGTCCTGAGTATTCCGACGCAGCGGTCAAGAGAGCCGCGGCAGACCGGGAGACGCGAATATGATGTCCCGCGTATCTTCTCAAAAACCTGCTCCTTCGTCAGCGACGCATCTATCCATACGACATCGTCGCGCAGAGTGAGCACATCCGCGACCGTCGTATCCGGGAACTCAAGCGCGGACTGAAGAAGGTCGACCTCGTCCTCATCGAGAACGCCGGTCTCCTCCGAATTTTCTATAATTGCGGACAGTTCCTCCTCTGTCACCGACGGCTCTTGTTCGCCGCCGAGGAGCTTATCCAGAAGCTTGGATATTCCTACAAACAGAATCCCCAAAGGATAAAGAATGACTATTATAGTGCGCACCGCGCCCGCAAGCGAAAGCGCAAGCTTCTCCGTATTATCTTTCGCGTAGGTTTTCGGGAATATCTCCCCGAAAATAAATATAATTACGGTCGTCAGGATCGTGCCTATTACGGTCACCGTGGACTGTGCCACGGTCGCCCCGGAGTCATGCATCATTCTGAACACGCGCGCAGAAATGATAGTCGCGACCGTCGCGCATCCGACATTCATTATATTGTTACCTATGAGAAGGGTCGTAAGCGACAGGTCAAAGTTTTCGAGAACAGCCATTGCCCCCTTCACCTTTTTCGGGTTCTCGTCCTCAAGCGCACGAAGCTTTATCTTCGTTATCGACGAGAACGTCATCTCTGACATCGAGAAAAAGGCAGAGCCTATGACAAGTAAGATGTAGACAAATAACAGGGGGACCAAACTGCTTGGGTCCATTTGGAAAAACCACACTCCTTTATGCGGAAAGTCCGCTACGGTTAAATTACTTACTATTCTATCATATATTATGAATTTTGTCAACCGACCGGCAACATTTTCGGGAGTTTTCCTGATTTATCATTTCTCCGGCATGCGGCGACGGAGGAAAAACAGCGGGCGCAGGGCAAGAAGCAGGGCGACATAAGAGACGGCGGCGAATATTCCCTTCAAGACAAGCCAGCGCGGGGTGGTCAGCTCACCGTTCATTGAGAAGATCTGTCGCGTTAGTCCCGCGGCGACGGAGGCGGCGAGGAGCGGGCGAAGAAACGAGGTTACAAGGTCGGCGCGCACGCGGACGCGCCATCTGAGGCGGAGCGCGGAGAGGGCAAAATTAAAGCCCTCCATACCGAGGATTACGGTAGCGTAGCCGGATATGCCCATCACGGGTATAAGGATAAGGACGAGGACGACGGAGATTGCGGCGTCGGCAATATTCACCCACATGGAATAGACCTGCTCTCCGACGCCCTTTAACATTGCGTCGGTCAGGTGGTCGAGATACATTATCGGTATGACGGGGGCAAGAATGGCTATGTACTTCCCTGCCGAATAGGAATCATAGAGGATATATCCTATCTCCTCCGAAAAGAGGAGGATAAAGACCGCGACGCCCACCGAATATATAAGCGTCGCCTCTGTCGCGCGGCGGCACATGCGCTCCATGCGTCGGCTATCCCCTGCGGCGAGGCTCCCGGCGAACTCCGGGACGAGGAGCCCGGAGAACGAGGTCAGGGGGGCTATCGGAAAGAGGATTATCGGGAGCGCCATTCCGTGCAGGAGCCCATAGAGCGCGAGCGCGCCCGCACGGCTCTCGCCCGCGCGGACGAGACCCCACGGTATCATAACATGCTCTGCCGTCACGAGAGCGGAGCGAATGCAGGCGGAGATACAGAGGGGGAGCGCCGTGGCGCAGACCTCACGCCATGCGGAGGCGGGCGGCTCCGTCGCCGGGGCGAGGAGGAGCGCCGGGTGTTTTTTTCTGTCAAGGGCATAAAGAAAGGCACTGAAAAAGAAGGTCAGCCCCTCGGTAACGAGTATGGCGGCGCAGAGGGCGCGGGCACACGCCACAGCGTCCGCGGAATTTATCATATTCAATACGGCAAATGTCATTATGACGCGCGCCGCCTGTGAAACCACGGAGATAAGCGCGTTTCGCGTTACGCGGCGGACGGCGACGAAATATCCGGAGAAGAGAGAGCCGAAGGCTATCGGCAGGAGGGTCAGCGAGAGGTAGCGCACGGCGGACGCCGTCGCGGGGCTGCCTATGGCGAAGCGGGCGAGGAGAGGCGCGCCGGAAAACATGAGAAATGTCGCCGCGCCGCCGATAAGCGTGACATAGAGCGCGGCGGAACGGAGTATCGCCGGGCAGCGCGCGCCGCCGCGCGCCATATCCTCCGCGACGAGGCGGGTGACCGTCAGGCTTATACCCGCGGAGCAGAATGTGACTGCGAAGGCGTAAACATTCATTATAAGCGTGAAGAGCCCTACTCCCTCCTCTCCCGCCGCGCGGGTCACATATGCGGAAAAGAGAACGGAGGTGCAACGCACGGCGAGGGCGACGGCGGTAAGCGTCGCGCCGTTTATAAAAAACCGGGCAAGCCCGTTATTTTTGATGTTCAGGTCTTTTTTCATACCGTGCCTCCCATAAAAGTCTGACGGCGGTCATACATATAGGAATATATGACGCGCGACCCCGTAAAATGCGGGAGCGGTTTTTCCCGACATTTTTTCTCATTCCGGGCTTGATTTTTTCGTTTATTTCAGTTACAATATGATATACATACGGGCGGCGGTACAGACCGCCCACGGAGGAAATATGGATAAGCTCAACAAAACTATAAAAGGCTACTTTCTGGCAGCGCTCATAAGCTCCTGTCTTTTTGTCGTCGGGATACCGATGATAATCCTCGGGGCGACGGGGATAACGCCGGTTTCGTGGCTGAACAAACTTATTATGATACTCGGAATAGTTTTCACGGCGGGGGACTTTTACGCTATGCCCCTGCTCTGGGTTACATACGGCAACAAGCGCGCGCTCCTCGGGCTCGTCTCGGCGATTGAGCGCATGGGGATATCGACGGTTGATGCGCTCGCCTCTCACACCCGCCTCTCGCCCGAGGACATCCGCGCAAAGCTCGACCTCTGCTTTGAAAAGGGGTATCTTCCCGACTTTATCCGTGACGGAGACACGCTCCGCCGGCAGGATCCGGAGGGAGAGCTCCACACTATGGTCTGCCCCGCGTGCGCGGCGCGCTTTGAATTTCGCGGGGAGGCAGGAAAGTGCCCGTGGTGCGGCACCGTCAGCTTCTACAAGGGCGAAGACGGAAAATAATACACCCCGGTACGGTGGTGTACTTTTCGGCAAAAAAACAAAAATCAGGCGCCGTGTCGGCGCCTGATTTTAATGAAAACAGAAACGGATTATACAAAAAGTGAAACTCGGAACAAAGCAGACGTTTGTGTCGTCATGTATCAGCTACATGGTACAGGCGGCTGTAAACAATCTCTCTCCCCTGCTCTTCGTCACATTCCGCGAGCAGCTCGGCATATCGCTGACGGAGATAAGCGCGCTCATAACCGTGAATTTCGTCATGCAGATAATCATGGACTTTTCAAGCGCGCTGTTTATTGACAAAATAGGCTATCGCCGGGCGGTGGTCGGCGCGGAGATATTCGCGACGGCGGGGTTATTCCTCCTCGGATTTCTGCCCACCGTGATGGCGAACAAGTTTGTAGCTCTTCTTATACCGACGGTAATCTCCGCGATTGGCGGCGGGCTTATTGAGGTAATAATCAGCCCGCTTGTAGAAGCGCTGCCGGGCGAGAAAAAATCCTCCACGATGTGCGTCATGCACTCCTTTTACTGCTGGGGGCAGGCGGGGGTCATTCTTCTCTCGACGCTCTATTTTGCGCTCTTCGGGCGCGGAAACTGGCAGTATCTGCCCATGATATGGGCACTGCTCCCGGCTTTTAACGGCATTGCGTTCTGCTTTGTGCCGATATACTCTTTCTCCGGGGAGACGGCGGAGGTCGGCGTCCGCCACACTCTCGTCCACCTTATGAAGGACAAATTCTTCTGGCTTATGATGATAATCATGGTCTGCGCCGGGGCGAGCGAGCTCGCGATGTCGCAATGGGCGTCGCTGTTTGCGGAGCAGGGGCTCGGAATCACGAAAACGGTCGGCGACCTGCTCGGTCCCTGTGCGTTTGCGCTCTTTATGGGGCTCGGGCGGTTGCTCTACGGCTTGTTCGGTGAGCGGATGCGGCTCGAGAGGTGGATATTCGCCTCCTTCGCTCTTGCGCTCGTAGCCTACCTTATGACTTCCCTCTCGCCCCTCCCCGCCCTCTCGCTCGCGGGGTGTGCGCTCTGCGGCTTTTCCGTCGCGATACTCTGGCCCGGGACATACAGTCTCGGCGCAAAGAGACTCGCCTACGGGGGGACGGTGATGTTCTCGCTCTTCGCGCTCGGCGGAGACATTGGCTGTACCCTTGGTCCCGACATTGTGGGGACGATTGCCGACGCGGTGGCAGAGGGGAAATTCTCTCATCTCGCGTCGCTGATATCCGGGGACGCGACGGTCGCCGGGCTGAAGGTCGGAATGCTCATATGCACGGCGGTGCCGCTTATTGCTATGGTTGCCGTGGCGCTGCTTATATTCTTCATGCGCCGGGGTGACGCGGCGCGCGGAGATAAAGGCAAAAAAACAAACGAGGGCGACGCCGCGGGCGGCGACGATGCCGTGAGTGCGGGCAATTGATTTTTGATAAAAGAGAGAAACAGAAAACGGGAGAGACGCGACGTCTCTCCCGTTTTACCGTGCAGGTGAACCTCCTGTCACGCACCCGACAGGAGCCTGCACAGCCCCTGCCCGCTGTAAATCACATATCCCATAAACTCATCCCCGTCAAAAGCCTGCTCCGGTCTGTTTGTCCTCACGATTTCAAGCTTTATCGGCACGGGATTGACGCACAGGATATTCACGGCGTTATCCTCCGGCACACATTCAGCCGGGGCGCCGGTATGAACCTCTTTTACATAATTATCTTTTGCGCGGAAAATTATCGGAATACGGAGTTTACGGCTCTCGTCCTTATTCATTGCAAGCCCGGACGCGGGGTGCCCGTGACTCACAAGAATCGGATTGAAGTTATTCGAGGTATAATAGCTACCGATATCCGTAAATGTATAGGTATCCTTTCTTTTTAGAGCAGCCGCGAATTTTATGTTATATTCTTTATCTCCGGCGACTATCCGCATTTCGCTTTGCGCCGACGGACGGAGCGCCGAAAACAGCGCATTTTTGCTGTATGAGATCTGATACCCGCGGGTTTTGCATATTTTCTTTATTCTACGGAGAAGCGAGCTCCTTTTCAGAAAGCCCCGAATGTATTTATAGGATTTCAGGGCGATGACTATTATAAGGACGGCGACACACAGGTAAAATCCGACGGTAAGCCATGCTTTGAGTGTTTCGTTCATGTGAGTTCCCCCTATTCTGAAATTGTTATATAAAACTTCTTCTCAATAAGAGTATAAGGGAAAAGCGGAGGAAAGTCAAGAACTTTGTGCAAAAAAGCAATGTACGGACAAAAATATACGGGAGAGACGCGACGTCTCTCCCGTTTTACCGCTATGCGGTTATTTTCGGTCAGGGATTAGCCCTTTACCATTTTCTCGATCTCGGCGGCGAAGTCCTCTTCGCGCTTCTGTAT